>NZ_JBHZDA010000011.1:67422-80448 GCF_042755665.1 Streptomyces sp. NPDC059142 | reverse complement strand
CCGAGACAGCTTTCACAGCGCCCCCCCCCGCGCCGCCTGACCCCTCCCCCCGTCTCGCGCCGGCCGCCCCCCCGGCCCCGCCCGCCATTCCGCGGCACGACCGGCGGGCGGAGCGCGTGGTTGTAGTTGCTGGCCATCGAGCGGCAGTACGCGCCGGTGGCGGGCACCGCGAGCAGGTCGCCGGGGGCCAGGTCGGCGGGGAGGAACGCGTCCCGCACGACGATGTCGCCGCTCTCGCAGTGCTTGCCGACGACGCGGGTCAGCATCGCCTCCGCGTCGGAGGAACGCGAGACGAGCGCCACGCTGTACTCGGCGTCGTAGAGAGCCGTGCGGATGTTGTCGGACATGCCACCGTCCACACTGACATACGTACGGAGCCCTTCGAGCGGCTTGATCGTGCCGACCTCGTACAGCGTGAAGGCCGTGGGGCCCACGATGGCGCGGCCCGGTTCGACGGAGATACGCGGCGTACGGAGCCCGGCCGCCTCACACTCACGGGTGACGATGGCGGTGAGCGCCCTGGCGATGTCGTGCGGCTCGCGCGGGTCGTCCTCGGAGGTGTACGCGATTCCGAGGCCGCCGCCGAGGTCGATCTCGGGGAGTTCCACGCCGTGTTCGTCGCGCACCTCGGCGAGGAGCTGGACGACGCGGCGGGCGGAGACCTCGAAGCCCGCCATGTCGAAGATCTGCGAGCCGATGTGGGAGTGGACGCCGATCAGTTCGAGGCCGTCGAGCTTGAGGGCCCGGCGGACGGCCTCGGCGGCCTGTCCGTCGGCGAGCGCGATGCCGAACTTCTGGTCCTCGTGGGCGGTGGCGATGAACTCGTGCGTGTGCGCCTCCACGCCGACCGTGACCCGGATCTGCACGGGCTGGCGCCTGCCGAGCCGCTGCGCGACGTGGGCGACGCGCACGATCTCCTGGAAGGAGTCGAGGACGATCCTGCCGACCCCGGCGGTGACGGCGCGCTCGATCTCCTCGGTGGACTTGTTGTTGCCGTGGAAGGCGATGCGCTCGGCGGGCATGCCCGCCGAGAGGGCGGTGGCCAGCTCGCCGCCGGAGCAGACGTCGAGGTTGAGCCCTTCCTCGTGGAGCCAGCGCACGACCGCGCGGGAGAGGAACGCCTTGCCGGCGTAGAAGACGTCCGCGTCCGTGCCGAAGGCGTCGGCCCAGGCGCGGCAGCGGGCGCGGAAGTCGGCCTCGTCGAGGAAGTACGCGGGGGTGCCGAACTCCTCGGCCAGCTTGGTCACTTCGATCCCCGCGAGGGTCACCACGCCGTCCTCGCCGCGGCGCACCGTCCGCGACCAGACCTTCTCGTCCAGGGCGTTGAGGTCGGCGGCGGGGGCGGTGTAGTGGCCCTCGGGGAGCACGTCGGCGTGGCGGGGGCCTGCGGGGTGTGCGGAACGGCTCATGTGCGTGGCTCTCTTGGCTTCTTCTCAGAGGTGTGCGGAACGGTCACGGATGCTCCGTTCACAGGTGTTCCGGGGCATCGACGCCGAGCAGGGACAGGCCGCCGGCCAGCACCGTCCCGGTGGCTTCGGCGAGCGCGAGCCGGGACCGGTGGGCGGCCGAGGGTTTCTCGTCGCCGAGGGGCAGCGGGGGGCAGGTCTCCTGGAAGCGCAGGTACGTGTCCGCGAGGTGTTCGAGGTGGCGGGCGAGCCGGTCGGGGGCGCGCAGCCGGGCGGCGGCGGCGAGGACGGCGGGGTGGTCGCCGAGCAGGGCGAGGAGGGCGGTGGCGGGGTCCTCGGTGAGCGTGCCGGCGGTCTCCGCCGGGGTGAGGGAGAGCTGCCGGGCGGCGCGCGCGGCGGCGCGCGTGCGGGCGTACGCGTAGCGCACGAGGAAGAGGCCGTTGCTCTCGCGCTGGACGAGCAGTGTGCGGGCGGCCTCGCCGTCGGTGTACGGCCGGTCGTGCGCGGCGGGCCGCAGCAGCGCCCAGTGTGCGGCGTCGGGCCCGAGCCGGGCGTACAGCTCGTCGGCGGTGGCGGCCGGGGTGACGGGGACCGGGTGCGGCGTCTCGGCGGCGCCGGGGACGACGGCGGCCTCGGCGCCCTGGGTACGGAGCAGCGCCACGGCCGTACGGGTCCACAGGGCGGCCCGCGGCTCCTCGGCGTGCGCCAGGGCGACGGTGGTCCCGGCGAGGGCGTCTCCGTGTCCGTAGCGCGTCCCGGCGTGCCGGATCGTACGGAGGAGACCGGTGCGGGCGTCGGCGCGGCTGTGGGCGGCGAGGGTGAAGTTCAGGAAGCCGGGTCCGGTGATCTCGACGCGTTCGATGGCGGATCCGGGCGTGGTGCGCAGCAGGGTGGTGCGCAGGATCTCGGCGACCTCGCGGGGCGGGCGTCCGGCGGGGCCCGCGAGCCGGAGCGCGACGTTGGTGGCGTAGTCGCCCCGGCCGCCGGGGCGGGGCCGGTCGACGGCGACCCGTTCGGGCACGGGCCCCGGCAGGGCGTCGTCCTCGACCGCGCGGCACACGGCGTGCAGCACGGTTCGGGAGAGCTCTGCGGGGGTCACGGGTCCAGCGTAGGCGAGGGAGGGGGGCTGCCCGCCAACCGGTTTCGCGATGCGGTCAGCCCAGGGTGCGGCCCGCGTGCCCGGCACCGTGCCTCCCGTCGAGGGAGGGCGGTCCCTCCTGGTGGCGCAGACGGCGTACGAGGCGGACCAGGTCGGCCGGTTCGAAGGGCTTGGCGAGGAAGCCGTCCACGCCCGCGGCGGTGCCGGTGTCCGTCTCGTACTGCGTACAGGCGCTGACGATCGCGATCGGCACCGGGCTGGTGCGGGGGTCGGCGCGCAGCCGGGCGGCGGTGCGCAGGCCGTCGAGGCGCGGCATGACCACGTCGAGGGTGATGACGTCGGGGGCGACCTCGTGGACCACGTCCAGGCATTCGGCACCGTCGGCCGCGGTCACGACCTCGAAGCCCTCAAGTTCGAGATTGACCCTGATCAGTTGCCTGATGACCCTGTTGTCGTCGACAACGAGCACCCGGCCGGACGCTCCAGACACAACTCGAGAGTAGGTCCGAAGCCGGTGCCGCGTCCGGGTTTTGCCGACTTCCGCCCCGCCCCGCGCCCGGCTCGTTCCCGCCTCGCGCCCGCCTCGCGGGGTGAACGGTGGTCAACCCGCGTACGCCCCCTAGAGTCATGGTCCATGGAGCAGAACGAAGTCGTCCTCAGGGCCATCGGCATTCTCACGCAGTCCGCGGAGTGGATCCGCACGGCCGACCGTGACGCGGAGGCGGGCGAGGGGGTCGGGGCTGAGCCGGTCGCCGGGGCGGAGGGCGTCGAGAGCGGGGCGGGGCAGATCGGTTCGCTGCTCGCCGAGGTGTTCCCGTCGTTCACGGTCTCCTCGGAGGCCACCCCGCTGGAGGCGGCCCATTCGGTGACGGAGGCGGCGCTGCCGCCGATCATGCAGCTCATCGGGGCGTTCACCTTCGTCTTCACCGAGCTGGCCCGGGTCCATGACGCCGGGCGTACGGACGTCACCTCGGAGGAGCTGCTGCGGGAGCTGGCGCTGCGGATGTCCCGCCCGGACGACGCGGAGTAGCGGGGCGCGTCTACGGCTTCCCGGCGCGGGGCAGCAGCGCCGTCGCCGCCAGGGGGATCGCCGCGAGGATCAGCCACGGAACCGCCGCCGGGAGGTCCGCGTCGAGGAGGGAGCCGGTGGCCGCGCTGCCGACGAGGACGGTCAGGCCGGAGACGGAGGACAGCGCTCCGACGTAGAGGCCCAGCCGGCCGGGTGCGGCGAGGTCGGGGACCCAGGCGCGGGCGGCCGGGGCTATCAGCATCTGGCCGAGGGTAAGCAGGGCGACGAAGCCCGCGACCGGGGCCAGTCCCGCGGTGCCGGTCAGGCCGGCGGGGCGGGCCGCCGCCACGACGGCGAAGCCGGCCGACAGCAGGACCAGGCCCGCCGTCATGGAGCGGCGCAGGTCGAGCCGGTCGCCGGCCCAGCGGGTGACGGGGAGCTGCGCGGTGACGACGAGCAGCGAGGAGAGCGCGAAGAGCCAGGCCAGCGGCGCCTGGGAGCCCGCGGCGCGCTCCACCTCGGCCGGGACGGCCAGATAGAGCTGGTTGTACGCGAGGAGGTACGTCCCGTACGCCAGGCAGAGCGCGAGGAAGCGCCGGTTGCCGAGGAGGCCGCGTACGCCGCCGGGGCCCCGGGTGGGCGTGCGGCCGGGTATGTGCTGCGGCAGCAGCCGCCAGTGGCCCGCCAGGACGAGCAGGAAGATCACGGATCCGGCGAGGCAGACCGTACGGAAGTCCGCCTCCAGCAGCAGGGCGCCGAGCAGCGGTCCGACGAAGGCGCCCGCCTGTCCGGCCATGGTGAACAGCGCCAGTACGCCGGTACGGGGGCCGTCGCCCGCCTCCTCCCGGGCCACGGCCTGGCGGGCCACCTCGGACTCGACGGCGGGTGAGAACAGGGCGGCGGCGAAGCCGACGAGCAGGACGGCGGCGATGACCGACCAGGGCCGTTCGGCGAAGCCCAGCCAGGTGAATCCGGCGATGCGCAGCCCGCACCCCGCCAGCACCACGGGGCGTATCCCGTACCGGTCGGCGAGCGCGCCGCCGACGACGAACAGCCCCTGCTGGCTGAAGGTGCGCAGCCCCAGGACGAGGCCGACCAGCCAGCCCGCCAGGCCGACGGCGCCGCCGAGGTGGTCGGAGAGGAAGGGCAGAACGGCGAAGAAGCCGACGTTGAAGGCGAGTTGCGTGAGGATCAGCAGGCGCAGGAGCGGGCCGAGTCCGCCCCAGACGCCGAACGCCGACCGGAACCGGGCGCCGCGTCGGGGCACGGGTCCTCCCGGCCGGGGCCGCGCCGCCGTCTCCGCCTCCGCCATCAGGTCCCCTCGGGGGCGGCGCTCAGGAACGCGTCCCCCGGGGCGGTCCCGGCCTCGGCCGTCGTCCGGGCCGCGCGCCGGGGGCCCCGTGCCCCGCCCGTCGCCGACACGGCGAGCGCGCCCAGCAGGGCCAGGACGGCGGCCGGTGCGAACACCGCCCAGGGCGCGCGCTCCGCGTACGGCAGGTTCTCGGCGAGCAGCAGGCCCCACTCGGGGGACGGCGGCTGCGCGCCCAGCCCGAGGAAGCCCAGGGAGGCCAGGGCGAGCGCGACGGCGGGCAGCCGGACCAGCGCGTGCCGGGTCACCGGCGGCAGGACGGCGGGCAGCAGTTCACGGCGGAGCAGATGGAGCGGGCCCGCGCCGAGCGCGCGGGTGGCGGCCACGTGGGTGGTGGCGCGTTCCTGGAGGAGCAGCGCGGAGGCGTGCGCGGCCAGCGGCGCCCAGGCGACCGCGGCCACCGCGAGCGCCGGGGTGGCCGGGCCGCCGCCCGCGACCCCGGCGACGAGGAGCCCGGCGAGGACCGGCGGCACCGCGTTGACGGTGTCGACGGCCGGTCCCGACACCTTCGGTACGAGCCCGAGCAGCACGCCCAGGAGGAGCGCGGCGGCGCTGACCGCCAGCGCGAGGGCGAGGGTGGTGAGCGCGCCGTGGCCGATCCGCGCCAGGATGTCGCGGCCGAGGGCGTCCGTGCCGAAGGGGTGCGCCCAGGACGGTGCCCGGAGCCGGGCCGCGGGGTCCAGCGCCAGTGGGTCGCGGGTGAGCCCGGCCCCGACGGTGCCGAGCAGCAGCGCGCCGTACACCAGCGGCAGCGCGCGGCCCGCCGGGCGCGGGGGCCGGTGCGGGGCCTGGAGCGCGCCGTCGCGCAGCGCGGGGCCGAGCATGAGGTGGGCCGTGGAGCGCGCGAGGCCGCCCGCCGCGGCGGCGAGCAGGAGCAGGGCGAGGGTGCCCGCCTGGAGCACCGGCAGGTCCTGGGCGATCGCGGCTTCGAGGGTGAGCCGGCCGAGGCCCGGGATGTCGAAGATCTGCTCCACCGCGACCGAGCCGCCGGTGAGGCCGACGACGAACAGGCCCAGGTTGGGCAGGAGTCCGGGCAGGCAGCGGCGCAGCGCCTGCCGGGCGATCCGGTGGCCGGGGATGCCGCGCGCCGCCGCGGCGAGCGCCCACGGTTCGGCGAAGGCGCCGGGCAGCGCGTCGTCCAGGATCCGGCCGAGCAGCGCGCCGGCGGGCAGGCCGAGGGCGAGCGCGGGCAGCACCAGCCAGGCGGGTCCGTACCAGCCGAGCGCGGGGAGCCACCCGAGCTGTACGCCGACCACGGTGGCCAGGACGGACGCGGTCAGGAACTCGGGGAGCGCGGCGAGCATCGCGGACGCTCCCCCGGCGCGCGGCGCGCCGGGCCCGCGCCGCGCACCGCGCCGGAGCGTACGGGCGCAGACGGCCCCGGCGGTGGCGAGGGCGACGGCCATCGCGGTGGCCATGAGCAGGAGGGAGGCGCCCGTCGCCTGGACGACGGAGGGCAGGACGGCGGATCCGGAGATCCAGGACTCGCCCGCGTCCCCGCGCGCCAGCCCGCCGAGCCACTGTCCGAGGAGGTGGCCGGGGCCCGCGCCGAGGCCGAGCTGGTCGCGTACCGCGTCGAGGGCCTCCGTAGTGGGGTCGCGCTCCGCGGAGCGCGCCTTGAGCACGGTCAGCGCGGGGTCGGTGCGCGAGAGCCAGGGCAGCAGGCCGACGGCGCAGAGCAGGGCGCCCGCGAGCGCCGCGCGCCACAGGACGGTGAGGCCGGGGGGCGCCGCGAAGGACGCGCGTCCGGCCGGGGGGCGGTTCATACGGGCCGTCCGCTCAGCGCCGGGTGCCGGGGGCGACGACGGCGCGCTCGTACGGGTCGAGCAGCACGCCCCGTACGGAGGTGGCGACGCCGACGACGTTGCGCTGGTGGACCAGGGGGACGACCGCGTCCGTGCCGAGGATCCGCGCCTCGGCGGCCAGCACGGCGCGGCGTCGCTCCTCCGGGTCCGCGACCCGGTCGGCGGCGGTGACGGCCCGGTCCACGGCCCGGTCGCAGAGCAGCGCCAGGTTGTAGGTGCCGTCGCAGGTGTAGTCGGAGGCGAGGACGGAGACGGGGTCGCCGGTGTCGAGCATGGTGTTGCGCGCGCCGACGAACGCGTCGAACTTCCCGGCCAGCGCGTCGCTCTCGATCCGCGAGGACTCCCGCACGGTCAGCTTGACGGTGAAGCCGGCCTTCTCCAGTTGCTGTTGGAGGACCTGGGCGACCTCGGGCAGCTCGGGCCGGTTGTCGTAGGTGGCGAGGGAGACGGTGGCGCCCTCGATCTGCGCGGCGGTGGCCGGCTCCGCGCGTCCGACGGGCGGGCGGCGCAGGCCCTGCGCCCAGTTCAGGGCGGGGCCGAAGACGCCCTGGCCGGGGTCGGCGTACCCCTCGTAGACGTTCTTGGCGAGGACGGAGGTGTCGACGGCGCCGCGGGCGGCGGCCCGTATCGCGGGATCGGCGAAGACACCGGAACGGGTGTTGAGGAAGAGGCTGGTGGTGCGGGCGGTGGGCACTTCGCGCGCGGCGCCCCGGGGCAGGGAGGCGGCCTGCGAGACCGGTACGGCCTCGGTGATGTCCTCCTCGCCGGTGCGCAGGGCGTTGGCGCGCGCGGTGCCGTCGGCGATGAACTTGGCGTCGATGCCGGACGCGTGGGCCCGGCCGCCCCAGTAGTCGTCGAAGCGGTCGAGGGTGGCGGAGGCGGAGCCGTTGACCTTGGTGAGGGTGAACGGGCCGGTGGCGTGGCCGACCGGGTCGGGTGCGGCGGCCTTCCCGGCCGCCTGCTTCTTCCCGTACGCCTTCGGGGAGAGGACGGCCAGGCTCGGTCCGGCCAGCCGCAGCGGCAGTACGGGGTCGGCGGTCGCGGTCGTGACGCGGACCGTACGGTCGCCGGAGGCGCGGGCGGTGAGCCGCACGCCCGCGAGCGCGGTGGGGGCGGGAGCGGCCTCGGTGGCGTGGGTGAGGGCGGCGGCGACCGCGTCGGCGGTGACGGGCGCCCCGTCCTGGAAGGTGGCGTCGCGCAGGGTGAAGAGCCAACTGCGGCCGTTCTCCCGGCGCCAGGACTCGGCGAGCGCGGGCGAGGCGGCCCCGTTGCCGTCCAGCCGGGTCAGCCCCTCGGTGACGCCGAGCCGGCTGAGGAGGGTGGCGTCGGCGCCGTACGGGGAGAAGTTCTCGGAGGGCGGGAAGGCCAGGGCGATCCGCAGCCGCGCGCCGTCGGACGCGCCGGATCCCGGCGCGCCCGAGGAGCCGCCCTGGGTGGCGAAGCAGCCGGTGAGCAGCGGGGCGAGCAGGGGTGCGAGCAGCAGACCGGCGGCCGGGCGGCGGCGGTGGGCAGGGCGCATGGTCCTCGTTCTCTACGCGGTGAGCAGCCTGGTGCGGATCCCTCGGGCAAGGGCGAACGAAAGGTTACATGACAATCGTTTTCAGCCTGCCGCTCATAAGGCTTCGGAGTCATGGGGCTTCAGATCAGGGGGACTTCGAAGTGGACGACGCTCCCGGTGCCGCCGGGGACGCCGGGAGCCCCCTCCGCGCTCTCCCGTTCGTCGCAGACCACTTTCCCGAGCGACCGCCAGAACGGCTCGGCGCCGGTGACCGCCGGGTCGGTGTGCAGATAGACCGAGGAGTAGCCGCCGTCCGCCGCGGCGAAGTCCAGCAGCTCGCGCACGAGCGCGCGGGCGAGCCCCTGGCGCCGGTGGGCGGGGTGTACGTACACCCGGCGGAGCTGGGCGGTCTCCCCGGAGGGGTAGCGCTCCGCGAGCCAGCGGGGGTTGGGGGGATGTGCCGGTCCCCGGGAGTCGAGGGCCGCGGTGGCGACGACGGTCGGCGCGCCGTCCCCCTCCTCGCTTCCGCCTTCCTCCACGGCGACCAGCAGGGTGTGGCGCTCGGGGACGAGGTAGGCGGCCTCGATGTCGATGATGTCGCCGTGCCAGCGCGGCACATACCCCGAACGGAAGTCGTGGTAGACGGTGTCGAGCATCACGACGCGGGCGGCGTCGGCGTCCTCGGGGGTCGCGGTTCGAATGCGGTAGTTCGGCACTTGCGCATCATATGCAGTAAGCCTTCAGGGCCTGGCACCCGGGACAGGGCCCTCGCTCCCGGGCCCGGGAGGCCCGGCGCGAGGCACCTCCCGGCGCGAGGCACCCCCTACCCCGGCCCGGGGCAGCCTCGCCCCTCAGCCCCGGGGCACCGTGCCGAGGAACCGCACATGGGGGCGGCCCCCGGCGGCGTCCTGGGTGACCGCCGCCCGTACGCCGTAGACGTCCGCGATCAGCTCCTCGGTGATGACGTCGCCCGGCACGCCGCCCGCCACCGCGCGCCCCTCGCGCAGGACCACGACCTCGTCGCAGTACATCGCCGCGAGGTTGAGGTCGTGCAGGGCGATGACGGTGGTGACCGGGAGCGTGGCGACCAGGTTCAGCAGCTCCAGTTGGTGCTGGATGTCGAGGTGGTTGGTCGGCTCGTCCAGGAGGAGTTCGCGGGGGTCCTGGGCGAGGGCGCGGGCGATCTGGACGCGCTGGCGCTCGCCGCCCGACAGGGTGTGCCAGGACTGGTCGGCGCGGCCTGTCAGCGCGGTGCGGTCCAGGGCCGTCCGTACGGCGGCCTCGTCCTCGGCGGACGGCGCGGACCAGGCGCGGCGGTGCGGGACCCGGCCGAGGCGTACGACCTCGCGCACGCTCAGCTCGACCTGGGTGTCCGTCTGCTGCTCGACCACGGCGACCCGGCGCGCGACCGCCCTGCGGCCCACCTCGCCGAGCGTCCTGCCGTCGAGGGTGACGACGCCCGAGGTGGGCGCGAGGACACCGGAGAGCAGCCGCAGCAGGGTGGACTTGCCCGAGCCGTTCGGGCCCAGCAGCCCCACCGTGGCGCCGGGCGCGGGGGTGAGGGAGACCCCGTCGAGGACGAGACGGCCCCCGGCCGTACGGGAGACCCGCTCGGCGGTCAGACCGGGCGCGACCGTGGATGTCATCGTGGTGTCCTCCGGGTGCGGTGGAGGACCAGCACGAACGCCGGTACCCCGATGAGCGAGGTCACCACGCCGACCGGCACCTCCTGCGGGTCGAGCACCGTACGGGCCAGGGTGTCGACCCACACCAGGAAGACCGCCCCGGTCACCGCGGTCACCGGCAGGAGCCTGCTGTGCCCCGGGCCGACCAGCGCGCGGGCCGCGTGCGGCAGGACGAGCCCGACGAAGCCGATCGCGCCCGCCGAGGAGACCAGCGCGGCCGTCAGCAGCGCGGTGACACAGAGCAGGACCATGCGCGTACGGGCGACGGAGACGCCGAGGTGGCCCGCGGCGTCCTGCCCGAAGGCGAACGCGTCGAGCGTGCGCGCGTACCCGCCGCACACCAGCAGCGCCAGTACCAGGACGGCGCCGCAGACCTGGACATCGGTCCAGCCGGCGCCGCTGAGCGAGCCGAGCAGCCAGAACAGCACCCCGCGGGTGGTCTCCGCGTCGGCGGCGGTCATCACGACGAAGGAGGTGAGCGCCGAGAAGAGCTGCATCGCGGCGACCCCGGAGAGCACCACCCGGTCCGTCGTGCCGCCCAGGGTGTGGCTGAGCACCAGCACCATCGCGAACGAGCACAGCGCCCCGAGGAACGCCCCGCCCGAGATGGAGAGCGCCCCTCCCCCGGCGCCGAGCACCACCACCAGGACCGCGCCGGTGGACGCCCCCGAGGAGACGCCCAGCACGAAGGGGTCGGCGAGCGGGTTGCGCAGCAGGGACTGCATGATCGCGCCGCACACCGCGAGCCCGGCGCCGCACACCGCGGCGAGCAGGGTGCGCGGCAGCCGCAGGTTCCAGACGATGCCGTCGCGGATCGGGGTGAGCCGCGACTCGCCCCAGCCCAGATGCGCGGCGACGACCGACCAGACGTCGCCGACGCGGATGTCCGCAGGCCCGATGGTGATCGCCACGGCGACGGAGAGCGCGAGCGCGGCGAGGGCGCCGGCCCAGCCGGCCGGGCGGAGCCAGGCCGACGCCCGGATCCGGTGGAGCCGGCCGGCCGGGGGCGGGGCCCCGTCCGGCGCAGCGGGCGCCGTCCCGGACGCCTGCTCCGCCCCGGACGCCTGCTCCGTGGCGGTCACGCGGCGGGCGCGTGGGCGCGCAGCGCCGCCGCCACCCGCTCGACGCCCTCCACCGTCCGGATGCTCGGGTTCATCGCCTGGCCGCTGAGCCGGACGTACCGCCGGTGCTTCACCGCGTCCATGTTCCTGGTGGCCGGATTGGTCTCCAGGAACTCGATCTTCTTGGCGGCCGTCTCCGCCGTCTCCGACTTGCGCGACAGATCCCCGATCACCAGGAAGTCCGGATTCCGGTCGGCGACGGTCTCCCAGTTGATCTGGGGCCATTCGTCATGGGTGGAGTCGAAGACGTTCTCGGCGCCGAGGGTCCGCGTGATGATGCCGGGCGCTCCGCAGCAGCCGCCCATGTAGGGGGCCTCGGAGTTGGCGAACCAGTAGAGGAAGGTGGTGTCCTTCGCCTTCTCGGTGTCGATCCCGGCGACCGCCTTGTCCATCCGCTCCTTCAGGGACGTGACGAGGGCGGCACCGCGCTCCTCGACGCCGAACACCGCGGCCAGATCGCGGATCTCGCCGTAGATGTCCTCCATCGTCAGCGGTGTCGCGCGCGATCCGTCGGTGTCGCCGGTGTTGTCCTTGGCGCAGTCGGACGGGGAGACGTACGTCGGCACGCCCAGCTTCTCGAACTGCGCGCGGGTGGCCACGCCGCCCTTGCCCAGGGTCGATTCGAAGGAGGAGAGGACGAAGTCCGGCTCGGTGTCCAGGACCTTCTCGAAGGACGGGTTGTTGTCGGCCAGCCGCTCGACCTTGGCGTTCTCCTTCTCCAGCGCCCGGGGCAGCGGGTCGGTCCAGGTGGCGGTGCCGGCCATCCGGTCGCCGAGACCGAGGGAGAGCATGATCTCCGTGGTGCCCTGGTTGAGGGAGACGGCCCGTTGGGGCGGCGCGTCGACCCGTACCTTCTGACCGCAGTTGGTGACGGTACGGGGATAACCGGCGGCCCCGGAACCGGAACCCGACCCGGCGGCGCCGTCCTGGGTGGCGGTCGTCCCCTGCCCGCCGCAGCCGGTCAGCAGCAGGGCCCCGGCGAGGAGAAGCGTGGTACGGCGGGCAAGACGTGCGATCGGCACGGAGTCGTTCCTCTGCGTCGAGGGCCCATGCGCGGAGCCCGGTCGTACGGTGCTCCCCCGCCACGGGACGCGGACGGAGGCCGCCAGCAGGTCTTCGGACTCGGGGTCATCCGGACGGGAGCGCCTTCCCGGACTGCCGTCCAGTGGCCGATGCCCCGCCCGTCGCCCTCACCGCTGCGCGTCAGCTCCGGATTCGCACCGGATTCCCTGACCCACGTACATGGGTTCGACTGGCCTCGGCAAGCTATCACAGGCGGTTTTCCGCCCCCCTGCGGCACTTTCCGGCGCTTTCCGCCCGGCGGGCGGCCCGCACGGCGGACAATGGGGCATGGCCGAAACCACGCCCGTGAAGGTCGCCCTGATCGACGACCATCCCGTGGTCCTCGCGGGCATCGAGTCCTGGTACGCGGCCTCGGAGCGGCCGATCGCGGTGACCGCCAAGGGGCCCGGCCTGTCGGTGGCGACGAGCGGCCCCGGCCGGGACGCGGACGTGGTGGTGCTGGACCTCCAGCTCGCCCACGGCGTGCCCGCCTACCCCGAGCTGCGCCAACTCGTCGCGGGCGAACGGCAGGTCATCGTCTACACCATGCAGGACAGCCAGGAGACCGCGCTGACCTGTCTGGATCTGGGCGCGTTCACCTACCTCACGAAGGCCGAGGGCGAACGGCACCTCATGGCGGCGACGCTGGCGGCGGCCGACTGCCGCCCGTACACCCCGCCCGCGCTGGCCGGGGCGTTCGGCAGCGACGCGCGCAAGGGGCGGCCCACGCTGACCCCGCGCGAGGTGGAGGTGCTGCTGGAGTGGTTCCAGTCGGAGTCCAAGGCGATGGTCGGGGCGAGCCTGGGGCTCTCGGTCCGTACGGTGAACACCTATCTGGAGCGGGTCAGGATCAAGTACGCCAACGCGGGCCGGGGGGGGGGGGGGGGCGGGGGGCGGGGGGGGGGGGCGGGGAGCGCGAGTCTGGGGGGCGCAGCGGGGGAGAGGCGCTCGGCCCCGGGGCCGGGCGCGCGA
>NZ_JBHZDA010000011.1:51829-67412 GCF_042755665.1 Streptomyces sp. NPDC059142 | reverse complement strand
GGGGGGGGGGGGGGGGGGGCGCCGGGGTCGCTACGGTCACCGCCTTTGTGTGGGGGCGAATGACACCCCCCCGCCCCGGGGCCCGCCCCGCCACGACCAAGGCGAACCTGGTCGCGCGGGCCATTCAGGACGGGCTGACCTCGCTGGACGAACTGTGACCCCGGGCGGCCGGAACGGCGGCGAGCGCCGCCCCGTCCCCCTCGCCGGAAGCGGCGCCGTCGCTCGCGGCTCCGTCGACGGCGGTGTCGAGGATGCAGGACACCTCGACCAGCAGCCGCCCCTCGCTGCGTACGGTACGCACCCGCACCCCCCGCTCGGCCGGCTCGGGGATCTCCGTCAGCGCCGTCAGCGTCGTCCGGGGGCTGTCCGTCACCACGCTCACCCGCACCAGGCCGCCGCTGCGCACCACCGTGGCGCGGGCGCTGTGTTCGGCGGTCGCCAGCGCGGCGAGCACCGGCTCGGTGAGCGCGCGGCGCAGCCGCCGGTCGACCGGGGCCGAGGCCCCGCGCACGGCGAGCTGTACATCGACGCCCTGGCGTTCGGCGACGTCGATCCCGGCCCGTAGCTCGTGGAGCAGCGGATCGTGCGCGTGGTCGCGCTCCGCGAAGAGCCGCCGCAGCCGCGCGGCCTCCACGGCGGAGCGGCGCCGTACCGCCGCGTCCCCCGGCGAGAGCGAACCGTCGGCGAGCCCGGTCAGCAACGGCAGCACGGAACGGTCGAGTTCGGCGTAGCGGGCCCGCTGGTCGGCGTGGACCTGGGCGGCGACGGCGGCCTCCGTACGGACGCGCTCCTGTTCGCGCGCGGTGGCGCTCGCGTCGGCGGCGCACTCCCCGAGCGACCGGGCGAGCATCGCGGCCGCGACCTGGAAGGTGCAGATCGCCAGGGCGCTGACGGCCATGCCGGAGGCGGCCTCCCGGGTCGGCACGCCCGCGAGCAGCAACTGGCCGAGCGTCACGGCGAGATGGCCGCCGATGAAGACGAGCGTCGGCCCCAGCCCGGCGTCGAAGAGCAGCAGCACCCCGAACCAGCCGATCTCCAGGAACGTCCAGTGCGGGGTGCCGATGAACTCCTCCACGGGCAACCGGCTGGTGGAGACCGTCGACGCCACGACGGTGCAGGTCAGACCGAGGACCACCCAGGCGCGTGGCCGCCCGCGCCCGTCGGCGCCGAGCAGCGCGTCCACCATGATGAGCAGGGTGAGCAGGGTGAACGCGAAGAGCTGGACCCAGGGCTGGTCGTAGCCGCGCAGGCTGGCGAGCAGGGCGGGCAGGGCGAGCCCGAGGTGCACGGCGGTGAGGATGAAGAGCCCGGCCACCCGCAGCCCGGCGCGCATGTCCCGGGCGATCCGGTCGGTGAGCGGATCGGCGCCGATGCCGTCGCCCTCGTCGCCGGGAGGCACAGGGGCGTCGCCGGGAGGGACGGGGGCGGGGGCGGGCGACCGCTGTTCAGACACGGGCCCACTCCAGCCGTACGGTCGTGCCCTCGCCGGGGCGGGAGATGATCGTGGCCCGGCCGCCCGCCGCCTCCATCCGCTCGACGATCGAACGGGCCAGTCCCCGGCGGTGCGCCGGTACGCGCGCCCGGTCGAAGCCGGTGCCCTCGTCGCGGACGACGACGGTGACGGTGTCGCCGTCCCGGGTCGCCGTCACCGTCGCGGCGCCGACGCCCGCGTGCCGGTCCACATTGCGCAGGGCCTCCCCGAGCGCGCCGCGCAGGGCGACGGCGGCGGGACGCGGGACCGGGCCCAGGGAGCCGGGCGTACGGTCGAACGCGGTGTGCACGGAGAGCGGATGGCCGTCGATCTCCGTGAGCAGCTCCCGGGTCAGATCGGCCGGGCCCGTCGCGTACGCCTCGTACGCCTCGTACGTCGCACCCGCCTCGTACGGCAGATCGCCGGGTGCGCCGGGTGCGCCGGGTGCGCCGGGCGCCAGGGCGGTGGGCGCGCGCTCCGCCGCCAGCCTGCGCAGGTCCTTGGCCGCCTGGGTGCGGACCACGTCCTTGGTGAGGGAGGCGCCGTGCGCCGAGACCATCAGCAGGGTGGCGCACGCGGTGTCGTGCAGGGTGGCGAGGTGTTCCCGCTCGGCCGACCGCTGCGCCTGGGCGACATCGTGCCGCCGCCGGGCCTCGGCGGCCCGCGCGCCCGCCGCGTCGGCGGCCCGGCTGCCGCGCAGCACGAGCCGGTACATGCCCTGGCAGAGCAGGGTCTGGACGAAGAGCCATCCGACGTTGGGCAGCGCGTACGTCCAGCCGTGGGGCCGGTCCAGCACCGCGCCGGCCAGATCCACGGCGGCGAGCAGCCCGGCCAGCGGCAGCGCGAGCCGTGCCGGGTGGGTGAGCTGGTAGCCGACGGCGACGATGCTGACGACGACCAGCACCCAGGTGGAGCCGTACCGGGTCTGGGAGGCCGGAATGGTCAGCGCCTGGGTGAGGCAGAGCGCGGTCAGCACCCCGAGGTCGGCGACGAGGGTCCGGCGCGGGTGACGGCCGCCCCGGGCGAGCCGGTAGTGCAGCACGCTCCAGAAGATGACCACGGCGGAGACGGCCGAGGCGGCGGGCATACCACCGACGGGCATGGCCGGTACGGCGAGCAGGGCGCCGGAGCAGACCACGACGACCCTGATCCGGTGGGCGTAGCGGAAGGCGAAGGCGACGAATTCACGTTCGGCCGGGCCGGGGACGTGCGGCTCCGGCGGGGGCGGTGGGTCCTGGTTCTTTCCCGGAGGGCTTTCCAAGGGGCCGGATTGCGTCCTGTGCGTCTCATGCGACTCATGCACCACTCGGCATCTCACCCGTCACATTTCCCGTGCCGATTGTCGGTCGATTGACCGTCACACGCCGGAGGGGTCCGGCGATACCGTTTCTCCGGTCAGGGTCCTGACGTTTCGACCGCTCTCAGGGGGGAGCGGTCATTGTGGCCGCACGCACCCCTGCCTCATGGGGGTGGGCAGGGGTACGTGCGGGATCACCCTCAGATACCTGTACGGGGTTGGTTCACCCGTACGGATGGATCCGCCCCGGGAACACTCCAGGGGTCGTCCACAGGGGCTTCCACCGGGCCGGTCGGGGGGCCGGCCAGGGGAAGCCCCGCATAGTTCTCCGCCAGTTCGGCGGCGGCGTGCGGCGAGGACGCGATGCGGTCGAGCTGCGCGAGCTGGAGACGGGTCTCGAAGGCTGACTGCGCCGGGTCGGTGTGGAGCGTCGTCGTCATGAACGACGAGAAGTGCTCGGCCCGCCACACCCGCCGCAGACAGGTGTCGGAGTACGCGTCGAGCGCGGCGGTGGAGCCGCTCCCGTACGCCTCGGCCAGGGCGCGCGCCAGCACGATGACATCGGCCGCCGCCAGGTTGAGCCCCTTGGCGCCGGTCGGCGGGACGATGTGCGCGGCGTCCCCGGCCAGCAGCAGCCGTCCGTACCGCATCGGCTCGGTGACGGAACTGCGCATCGGCAGCACGGACTTGGCGGTGACGGGGCCCCGCTCCAGCCGCCGCCCGGAGACGGCGGTCCTGCCGCCCTCCGTGCGCGGCGCCGGGCGGAGGGCGAGGCGGGCGTCCAGCTCGTCCCAGATCCGCGCGTCGGGCCAGTCGGCGGGGTCGGTGCCGTTCTCCACCTGGAGGTAGAGCCGGCTGACGGTCGGGGACCGCATGCTGGCCAGGGCGAAGCCGCGCTCCGAGTGCGCGTAGACCAGCTCGTCGTACACCGGCGGCGCCTCGGCCAGTATCCCGAGCCAGGAGTACGGATACGTCCGCTCGTACGTCGTGCGCGCGCCCTCCGGTACGGCGGTGCGCGTCACCCCGTGGAAGCCGTCGCAGCCGACCACGTACTCGCAGGTCAGCGTCTGCTCACGGCCCTCGTGCCGATAACGGACGGCGGGCGTGCCGGAGTCGGCGCCCGTCACCGCGAGCGCCTCCGCGCCGAAGAGCAGCGGACCGCCCCCGGCGAGCTGGAGGGCGATCAGATCCTTGACCACCTCGGTCTGCGCGTACACCATCACCGTGCGCCCACCGGTGAGCGCCGGGAAGTCGATACGGTGCGCCCGCCCGCCGAAGCGCAGTTCGACCCCCTCGTGGACCAGGCCCTCGCGGTCCATCCTGGCCCCGGCCCCGGCGGCGCGCAGGGCGTCCACGGTGGGCTGCTCCAGGATTCCGGCGCGCTGGCGCCGCTCGACGTAGGCGCGGTCGCGGCTCTCCAGGACCACACTGTCGACACCCGCGTTGTGCAGCAGACGTGCCAGCAGGAGACCGGCGGGGCCGCCTCCGACGATGCCGACCGTGGTGTGCATCCGCTTCTCCGCTCCGTGGTCGCCGTTGACTGCCGTTCGCGTGGTGAACTATCGTCCACCTGAGATGGGCCATGAGTCTGCGTTCACCACGGGCCCCTGTCAACGCCCCGCGTCCACGCCCCGTTCCACCGGTGTCCCGGGGCCGGCGCCGGGAGACCGGAGAGCCGAGCCGATGCCGCCGACGCCCCCTCCCCCACCTCCTCACGGGGAGCCGCCCGCCGAGGCCGTGAAACCACTGCTGCGCGGCATCCTGGTGGTGCGCGCGCTCAGCGACGCCGACGGCCGCGCGAGCATCGGCGCCCTGGTCCGCACCACCGGTCTGGCCCGCGCCACGCTCGACCGGATCGTCGCGACGCTGGCCCGCATGGGATACGTACGGCTGACCGGCCACGACGCCGTGCTCACCCCGCGCCTCATGGAGCTGGGCAACGCCTATCTGTCCGCGTCACGGCTGCCGGGACGGCTCGGCCCGCTCGCCGAACGGCTCGCGGACGAGCTGGACGAGTCGGTGTCGCTGGCCGTCCCCGACGGCGACGGCATCCGCTTCGTCCACCAGAGCACCCGGCGCCGCGCCATGTCGCTGACCTTCCGCATCGGCGATCTGCTGCCCGCGGAACGCACCGCGCCGGGGCCGCTGATCGCCGCCGGGTGGACCGGGGAGGAGTGGGAACGGTGGCGGGCGCGCCGGGCCGCCGACCCCGAGGACCGGGGGTTCCCCGCCGTACCGCCCCGGGACGACAAGGCCGCGCACGGCGTACGGACGGGCCACGCGCGGCGCTTCGAGGAGCTGGCGGCGCGGGCCCGGGAGGACGGCTGGGCGCTGGACGACCAGCTCATCGAACCGGGGCTGATCGCCCTCTCCGTACCGCTGCGCACCCCGACGGCGCCCCGGGCGGGAGAGCCCGTCTGTGTCGTGAGCGTGGTCAGCCACACCAGCCGGCACAGCGCCGCCTCGCTCCGGGAGACGCTGCTGCCCCGGCTGCGGGCAGCCGTGGCCGGGATGGAACGCGAACTGGCCCGCCCGGCCGCAGGACCCGCCGCCGGGGAGCCCGCCGCCGGGCGGCTTCCGGGAGAGGGACGACGTTCCGGGCTGGCCTCGTGGACCGGCGCGTCCAAGCAGGAGCTGGGGCGGGAGTTCATCGAGTCCCTGGCCCGGGGGCTGACCGTACCGACCGCGTTCGGCGAGGGCAGGGACGCGCTGACGCTCAGCGCCGTCGCCGAGGCCACCGGCCTGGCCAGGGCCACCGCCCGGCGCGCCCTGATCACCCTGGAGCACCTGGGCCATGTCACCGCCGCGCCGGACCGGACGTTCCGGCTCACCCCGCGGGTGCTCTCGCTCGGCTACCCCGCCCTGTCCCGTACGACGCTCCCCCAGATCGCCGCGCCCCATCTGGCCGCGCTCGCGGGGCGGGTGCAGGACTCGGCGTCCCTGGCTGTGCTGGTGGGCGACGACGTCCAGTACACGGCGCGGGTGGCCACCCGGCGCATCATGAACGTCAACATCACCACCGGCACCCGCTTTCCCGCGTACGCGACGTCCATGGGCCGGGTCCTGCTGGCCGCCCTGCTGGACGAGCTCCCGTACGACGCCCTCGTCGCCCGCCTCGCCCGGGCCGGACCGAGGCCACTGACCCGTCACACGGTGACGGCCCCCGCCGAACTGGCCGCACTGCTGGACGGCGTACGCAGGGCGGGGTACGCCCTGGTGGACGAGGAGCTGGAGGAGGGGCTGCGCTCCATCGCGGTACCGGTCGTGGACGGTACGGGCACGGTGGTGGCGGCCCTGAACGTCGCCATGCACACGAGCCGCCGCGATGTCGGGGCCTGCCTCGCGGAGGTCCTCCCGGAGCTGCGTGCGACGGCGGCGCGGGTGGAGGCGGACCTCGACGTGGCGGGCCGCTTCACCCGCGTACCGACGGTATGACACGGCGGAAGGACCCCACCGGACGGCGGGGCGCCTGACCGGGGGGTCCTTCCGAGGCGACGCGGGGTCAGTGACCGTTGCGGCTGCCGTTGTTGTTTCCGTTGTTGTTGTTGCCGTTGTTGTTGTTTCCATTGCCGTGGTTGCCGTTGCCGTTGCCGTTGCCGTTACCGGCATCACCGGCACCCGCGTCAGCGGCACCATCACCCGCACCGGCGTCAGCAGCGCCATCACCGGCGCCCGCGTCAGCAGCGCCATCACCCGCACCGTCACCGGCACCCGCGTCAGCGGCGCCATCGCCGGCACCGGCATCAGCGGCACCATCACCCGCACCCGCGTCAGCGGCACCGTCGCCCGCACCGGCATCAGCGGCACCGTCGCCGGCACCTCCGTCACCGGCACCTCCGTCACCGATCTGGGCGCCGACGGCTTCCAGGGCGGTCGTCACCGGCTGGAAGAAGGTCTCGCCGCCGACGGTGCAGTCACCGCTGCCGCCGGAGGTCAGACCGATGGCGCCACCGTCCGCGGTGAACAGCGGACCACCGCTGTCGCCCGGCTCGGCGCAGACGTTGGTCTGGATGAGGCCGTTGACGATGTCGCCGTTGCCGTAGTTGACGGTGGCGTCCAGACCGGTGACCGAACCGTCGGCCAGCCCGGTGGTGCTGCCCATCCGGATGACTTCCTGGCCCACGGCCGCCTCGGCAGCGGCGGCGATCTCCACGATCTGGCCGTCACCGGTGTCGACCGTGCTGAGAGCCTCGGTCGCCGGGTCGTCGTACGCGGCGAGGGCGAAGTCGCCACCGCCCGCGAAGGTCGCGTCCTGGATGGTCGCGATCGGCTGCCCGTTCTGGGCGTCCGCCCACTCGGCGGCGGCGACACCGCAGTGCCCGGCCGTGAGGAAGCCGGGGGCGCCGTCCGCCGTCACGACGTTGAAGCCCAGGGAGCAGCGCGCGCCGCCACCGAAGATGGCGTCACCGCCCGCGGCCAGGGGCTTGAGCTCCCCGGCGCTCCGCTTGATACGGGCCACGTCGGAGCCGAGCGACTTGACGGTCGACTCGATCTGGTTCCACTCGGCACCGTTCACGGTGCGGTCGGCGGTGACCTGGATCTGGTTCGTCCTGGGGTCGACGGACCAGGCAGTGCCGGGGATGGTGGCCTGCGCCTTCAGTGTCTGCGAGGCGGCCTTGAGCTGGGCGGTGCTGTTCTTGACGTTTCTGACGACGGCTCCGGCCTGCTTGGCCCGGAGCGCGACCTTGTTGTTGTCACCGACGACGTTGATGACGATCTGCTGCTTCGCGGAGTCGTAGTACGACCCGGCGAAGGCGTCGCCCAACTGCGCCGCGATCTGGGAGGAGAGATCCCCGGCAGCCGCCGCGGTCACCCTCTTGGGCGCCGGCTCCGGCTCGCCGCCCTGTGAGGCATTGGCGTTCGGCAGCAGAATCGCGGCCGCCGCAACGGCTACAGCGCCACCCCCGGCGAATACGATCTTCCGCTTGGGTATGCGTTTGTGGCTCAACTCAAGACCTCCTGTGGGGACGGAGTCCGCTCGCCGGCAGCAGACGAAGAACGCTCGGCCCTGTATACGGAGGCGACCCGATACGCGTTCAACACAACTTCCCCGCAACCGAGTTCACCCGCTCCGGAACGCGTCCACCCCTCACCAGGACCTCCGGGACATAACCCGCTGAAGGGCACCAATCAGCCTGGCTACAATCAGCCGATGCGTCCCCTCAAATGCGGCTATGCCCATCAGACGCTGGGCGACGGCAAACCCATCGAGAAGGCCTTCGAAGGCCACGATTCTGCCGAGTGGTTCGCGTGCGAGCGCATGTCACTGACCGCATTACAGGCCCACGTCCCGGTTCCCTCCGCTGCTCCTGGCACACGGGCACACCCTCACACTCGGCCTCGTCCCGGGCACCCCCGGCCAGGAGCTCATGGACGCCGGGCACGCGGACACGGCCCTGCGGACATGCGTCGAGACGCTGCGCCGCATGCCCGCCGCACCCACGGATTTCCTGCGCACCGCTCCCGACACCGCTCCCGACACAGACACCGCCCCAGGTACAGGTACAACCTCCTACTGGACCCGTCCACCCACCAGGTCACGGCCGTGGTCACTGGGAGTTCGCCCATGCCGGCGACGCGGCGGAGGACCTGGCGTGGCGCGAATAGGCCGTGCGAACACACCACCCGACCCACCGGACATCCCTCCGCCCGCCCTTCACCACGTACTCCGGACTAGACTCTGTTCCCTCCCGGCAGCTCCGCAGGGCGGCCATGCTCACGCGGTGCACCTGATACCACGAGTTCTGCCGGCGATGGAAACCGGACGGCCCGGGTGTCCGGCTGTGGGAGGAACGCTTCCGGACCAGCGCAGCCTGGGAAGAGGAACCGGACGAGAGGCCTGAGCCGCTGCACGGGTGAGGCCGAGGAAACCGTTCACTCGGACCGACAAGGGGGAGCAGCCAGTCGTCATGTCCCGTGATGCGTGAACCTCACGTGTTCACGCATCGTCGCCGCAGCGCCTTCGAGGTCGGCCACGCGGGCCGCGAGCGTCGCCTCGGCCAGACGTGGAGGAAGAGCCGCGCTGAACTTCAGCCCGTTAAGTGCGCGGGGATCCACCGCAGGAAGGCACAGTTGCTCCGTGCCGTGCTCCTTCGCCTGTCTCCATTCCTGAAGGGTGAGATCTTCGCGGAGCCGGATGTACGTGTCCGTGGGACGCTGCAAAGGGTCAGCAACTGAACTGAGCGAAGCCGCCAGGGTGACATTGGCCTTGTATCCGGCCCAGGTCCACCACCGAACGTTCGTGTCGCGCCCCCCCCTCAGGAGGACGGTCGCATCCGGGTGGACCAGCTCAGCGGCTCTTTCCCGCACCTGACCGAGGGCGCTGTCGGCGCGCCGGGTGAGGGTGACAGGTGGTGTCGCACCGAGCAGCACCTCCCGCGCCGCACGGGTGAGCGCACGGGACGCCGTACGGGTCAGCCCGATGCCTCCCCATCGGGCCTTGCCGCCCCCGTCCACCGGCTCGACGAAGCAGCGCCGCCGGGACCAGTCGATGTAGGTCACCTGCCAACTGCGCCCGGCGAGCAGCAACCGCCGCGGTCCGGCAACCTCTTCGGTGAGCAGCGCCGGGTCCGTCGTACCGATCTCGGTGCGCCCCGACAACACGGTGAACTCCGGTGCCGCGGTGAAGACCGCGGTGAGGTCCATGAAATGCCGGTAGCCGAAACGGCGTTCGGCCTCGGGGCCGAGGAACATCATCCCACCGTCCCGGTTCAGATACCCCTCGTCGATGAGATGCCGCACGATCGGCTCCGCAGTCGGGCCGAACGGGCCGAGTCCACCCCACCATTCCTGCCACAGCCGGTCGCCGACCCGGTGTTCCTGGAGACAGAGCGCCAGTACCTGCTGAGCGACGATGTGCCGGGGCTCCGGCGGCGCGACGACCGGCTCCACCCAGCCACGGGACCAGAGCAGGAGAAGCGCCGCCGCCGACAGCAGACCGGACTCGTCGACGGCGAGGAAGAGACAGTTCCGCAGTGCTCCCGGACGCCGCCCCGTACGCCCGAGGCGTTGCAGGAACGAGGCCACACTGCCCGGTGCGTCGATCTGCACGACCCGGTCCAGGTCTCCGACGTCGATGCCGAGTTCCAGTGTGCTGGTCGAGACGATCACACAGTCCCGGGCTTCGGCAAAGGCTTCCTCCGCCCGCCGCCGCTCGTCCACGGACAACGAAGCGTGAGACAGGAAGGTCGTCACTCCTTTTGCTCTCAGGGCCTCGCCGAGCTGCTCCACCTGTCGCCGTGATTCACAGAACACCAGCCGCTTCTCACCCCGGTGGAGGGCCGCGATCACCGTCGCCGCGTTGGCCAGTGATCCCACATAGTCCAGTTGGACATCCCCGGGCGGCGGCGCGGCCGGTGCTTCTTCCCGCAGGTGCGGGGCGACGACCCGCGCCGGCCGCTTGGCCGCCCCCGATCCCTGCAGCCAGGTCAGCAGTTCTTCGGGGTTGCCCACCGTCGCGGAGAGCCCGACACGCTGAACCGGTCGGCCGGCCACACGTTCCAGCCGCTCCAGTACGGCCAGCAGATGCCAGCCCCGGTCGTCCCCCGCGAAGGCGTGCACCTCGTCGACGACGATGGTGCGCAGCCCGGAGAAGAAGGCCCGGTGGTCGACGTTCGTGCTGACCAGCATCGCTTCCAGGGATTCCGGGGTGGTCAGCAGCACGTCCGGCCGTTCGCGCAGAATACGCTTGCGTCGGGTCCCTGGGACATCACCGTGCCAGAGCGCCGCGGTGCGCCCCAGCCAGGAGGTGTACGTCTCCAGCCGTGGCAGCAGATTGTTCAGCAGCGCCTTGAGCGGACAGACGTAGAGCACGGAGGTACCGGTCCAGCTCTCCTGCGCCATGCGGGACAGCAGCGGGAAGGCAGCAGCCTCGGTCTTACCGCCGGCGGTCGGGGCCAGCAGCACGGCGTCCGAGCCGTCCATGAGAGGTGTAATGGACTCTTCCTGGAGTGGCCGCAGTCCTGGCCAGCCCAGGGTGTTGACAATGTGGTGAACCACTACCGGGTGGAGCCGGTCGACGGCGGACTGCGTCACGCCCGCCTCACAGTTCGAGAGCGATGTCGTCGACCGATTCCGCGAGCAGCGCCGCCGCGTTCCGCTCCACCTCGGTCAGCTCCGACGGCGACATGGTCGGCGCATAGTGCTGACGGGGATCGAAATCGTCGAACTGGTCGACCCTGTCCAGGACATCTGCCACGAGCTTTTTGAGGAAGAGGCGTGGTGCGACACCGACCTTGCCGCCGAGGCCTCCGGTGACCGCACGCGCAAGATCTGCCAGATAGCTATCGTCCACCACGGTCTGGACACGCCCTGATGTGCCGGACCCGGTGGCATAGATATCACGTACCCGGATGCCGAGTTCGGTGAGGGAATCCACCGTGAAACCGGGGAGCCGCAGTTGCACGGCTCGCGGGTTGTCGAACCGTGCGTCGGTCGAGAAGTCGGTGGCAAGCCGCTGGGCCAGGGGTGCCAGCCGATTGACGCCCTGGGGTCCGTCATAGAAGGCGGGTGTACCGGTCACCACCAGATAGAGGCCGGGGAATCGCCCTGAGTGCACTTCATCGATGAGCTGTCGCAATGAATTGAGCGCTTTGTCCCGGGCATCGGAGCGAACCCGTTGCAGTGTCTCGACCTCGTCCAGAACGAGCAGCAGCCCTGGATGTCCGGAGTCCTTGAGCACGGAGAGCAGACCCTGAAGAAAGCCCAGGGCACCGAAATGGTCCAGGTCGCCCCGCACTCCCGCGGTTCGGCGGACCGCCGCCGCCACATGCGGCTGGCCTCCCAGCCATGCGACGAGCGAGTCCGCCGTGGCTCCGTCGGCTGCCTCCTGTGCCTGGTGGTATCCGCGCAGCGCGGTCGCGAACATCGGGGCTGTACGGGACACTTCCGCGAGCCTGCCGGCCATGAGGTCCGCGACCGCGGAGGGCAGTTCCTCTTCCGAAGATCCCGCGCTGAGAGCGTCCTCCTCCAGCGCGTAGAACCAGGCATCGATCACCGGGCGGAAGGCACTGGGCGGGTAGCTGGAGGTGGCGAGCCGTTCGGTGAGCCGCCGGTAGACCGTCTCCAGTTTGTGCAACGGGGTCTCGTTCTCGGACACCTGCACTTCGGCTACAGCGAAGTTCCGCTGCTTGGCGCGCTCCCCCAGCCAGCGGGTGAAGAAGGTCTTCCCTGACCCGTACTCGCCCCGTACGGCCTTGAAGACCGCAGTTCCCCTTGCTACCGCGTCGAGTTCGTCGTCCACGGCCGTTTCGAAACGCCGCAGGCCGACAGCGAGAGGACCGAGCCCGGATTCTGGCACCGCGCCGCGCCTCAGCGCGTCGATCAGCCGGCTGCGGCGGGCCGGGCTGAGGCCGCCCACGTCCGTCGTCACTTGCCTGTCCCCATGAGGTGCCCCGGAAGACCGAACTGCTGTCCGAGCTGGTCCAGGTCCAGCCTCAGAGACCTTCCACTGTCCACCAAGGTCAGCACCTCCACCTGGTCGTAATTGAGAACCCGCTGGAGCGTTGCGGCGAACCCTGCGGCACGAGCCGGGCGTTTCCCCGCTCGCTCGGCCACCGCCGAGACCGGCATGATCATGTGCGCCTCGATCAGCGCCCTCACCGCAGCACCGACATTGGCGAAGTCCTCTTTCCGAGGCAGCGCTTCGAGCTGTGCCTGAAGGATGTCGGAGGAACGAAGGGCCTCGATCAACTGGTCGATGCGTGAGGCACCTGAGTCCTCGGAGGGGGGCGGCGGAGACTCGATCGTGTCCGGCAGCTCCAGAACGGCCTGGCCCGATGCGGCCTCGGCGGCTTCACGCTCCGCAGCGCGGCGGCGCAGCGTCGCCGCGGAAGCACGGGGCTTCGCGGTGGGCGAAGGAAGGGAGGGCCGGCGATCGGCGACGACAGGGGGATGGCTGCCTGCTTCGAGTGACCACCAGCGGGGGCGCTGCGGGCCGAGCTCACGCCAGCCCTTCGGCACGCTGGCGCCACGAGCCGCGAACGCGAGTACGGGGATGGCCACTTCGGCGAGAGCGGCTCCGCCGTGATAACCGGCCTGCCGGTTGCCGTATCGGGATGTGGAGTCCCACAGGGCCACGATCCGTTGCCCGTGGGAGACGACCCGGCGTCCGGAGAGTGCGACCTCGCCCTTTCCGGCCCCGCTGGTCCCTGAGCGGTGGCGCGCCGACAGGGCATCTGTCGCGGCCACCTTGTCCGAACCCCGGTCGATGATGTGTCCGTGGTCAGAAGTGATCACCACAGCACGGCCGTTGACCCGGGCCGAAGCCAGCAGTTCCTCCATGCCGAGCAATTCGCCGAGCTGCCAGCTGGAGACCGGCCGGTCCTCTCGCAGCCGGTCGTCGATCGTGTTCACCACCACCGCGACATGGGTCTCGGGATCAGCGAGGGCTTCGCCGAGTTCGGCGCCCAGTGGCGCCCCGGCCTCGCCGCGCAGTCCGGCCTTGTGGAACAGCCGGACCGTGGCACCGTTCCAGAAATGGTGCGAGGCGAATCGGCCGCGCTCCTCGCCCTGGGTCACTTCGACGAGTTCACCGGCGAACAGCGACCCTCGGGACACCGTCGTGATGCTGGGCAGCGCTGACGTCATCGCGCGCCTGTACGGCGGGCCCGGAACATCGACGACAGGATCGTGTTCCACCCAGGCACGGGCCCGCAGTTGCTCCGCGAGGTCAGCCGTTATGGCCGCACTGGCACCGTCGAGCAACAGAAAGAGCAGGGGATGACGTCCAGTCCTGGGCGGCTTCACCACGGGAGCCAGCACCCTGGCGGCGAACGACTCGACCATCAGCGCATCCGTGGGCCCGGACTCCGATGCGGTCTCCTCGGCAAGCCGCACTGCGAATTTTTCGTCGACCGCGTGTCGTCGCGCCCGTACCGCCGTGTGCAACGCGGAATAAGCCCGCCTCAGGTCGGGGTGGGCACTGTCCCCGTCATGGATATAACCATCGGCAAGGTCCACCCATCCGTACTCCGTGATGTGCCGGTCGACCGCCTGGGCCGCGGTGGCGAAGTCCGTCTCCTCGTGCGACGCCAGCCACTGCACCAGACGCTGGGCCATTCTGATCCGGACGAGTGAACCGCTGTGGCTCTCCCAGCCTGCCAGCGCGTGGTCATCCAGCGCCTGTACGGCGTCGGCCAGGCTCTGGAGGCGCCGCGCGGAAAGCTGCCGTACGGCATCGGCGCGTACGCACTGGATCAGTTCGCGCGCGACGACGCCGTAGCGCGACTGAAGCCCCGACCTCAGCAGCGTGCTGGTACCCGCTGCTTCCTCAGCACCGAACTGCCTGATCAGCGTCTCCGCCCGGTCCAGTACGGCATGAGGGTCGGCTCCGCCCGGGGTGTCCACGGCGCTGGTCCTACTGACCACCAGCGCACGCACATACCGCTGCGTCTCCGCACCGAACACCGCGAATACTTCGTCCGAAAGACCGACGGCGTCGAAGGCCTGCTCCACCCGCCCGCGCGGCCGGTCCGCCGAAGGCGGGGCATCCGGACCCCATAGTGCCGAACACACCAGTCCCATGGGTACGGCGTCCGCACCCCGGCCCGCGTCGAAGAGCGCGAACAGCGCGGCCAGCGCCCCCGCCGACTCCCCGGCACGGTCCTGGTCGGTCAGCCATTTCATCAGCCCCTGACGTTCGTCGTCGCCCAGCGCGGCCAGCCGCTCAGCGGCCCCGGGCACCAACGACCAGGCAAGGAATCCGTGCAGGTCGAGCGCGTGGGCGTTCAGCCGGTGCGTCGAGGTCGAGAGCCGGGTCGCCGCAAGACTGGCCAGCGCCGTGTCACGGGACAGCACCACCCCGGGAACCTTGGGCCAGCTGCCCTGAGCCGCCGCGTCGATCAGCGCCTCTGCCGCCCATCCTTCGGCGGTCAACCGGGGGTCCAGCTCACGCGCGCCGAAGATCTGCCGGACGACGGACCATGGCTCTATGGGGTAGACCCGGTTCTGGTACACCCGGGCGAGCAGCCCGGAGCCCAGCTCCGACTCTTCGGCATCCGTCAGTACGGCCAGCAGCTCACCGGTTTCGGCTTCGCGATGACGGGTGACCGTTTCCAGCACGGCGAGCGGCGAGACGGCCGTCACGACCCGGACCGTACGGCCACGGCCGAGCGGCAGCAGGTCCGGGCCGTCCCAGACCGGTTCGGCACGAATCAGCATGATGCGCGGTTCCCCGGCCGAGAAGGTCCGGCTCTGGACGACCTGAACGATCGCGGCGGGGTGCGCTGGACGGGCCCGCCCCCGCAGGGAGCGGGCCTCGGACGGTACGGAGGTGCTGCGGGTGGTCACGTCTGTTCAACCGTCTGCCAGATGACCTGGATACGGGCCCCCGGATCCAGCTTCGCGACTGCTGCGAGTTCGGCCCCGAGCCGCGCGGCGGCCTCGGCGCTTTCTGCCTCGAACCGGCCGCTGTGAACCGTTCCGTCACTGTCCGCCCCCGTCTCGTCCCGGTCTACAGGCGATGTCCGCGGAGCCGGGACGGGCGCAGGGTCGGCCGTACCGCGCGTATCGCCTTCCGGCGCGGATGCGGGATGGCCCTGCGAACGGCCGTCCCGCTGAGCAGTGTTGGCCCGTCCGACGAGGTCGGTGATCTCCTTGCGCGTGCGCTCCAGTACGGGCGGCAGGTCGACGGCGTTCTGCTCGGCACGAGCGGCACCGTGCAGGGAGTCAAAAATGGCGCGGGCCTCTGTCGCGTACGGCTCACGGAGTGTACCCGCCATGGCGAAGACGTTGGGTGTGGGCGGGCTATCGCCCCCCCGCCCCCCGCCGCCCACTGCCTGGGGGGCTGGGCCGGCTCAGCGGGCCGGGGGGCGCCC
>NZ_JBHZDA010000011.1:20757-51819 GCF_042755665.1 Streptomyces sp. NPDC059142 | reverse complement strand
ACCCTGTTTTTCCCCCCCTGTGGCTAAGAGTTTTTGGGTGCCAATACCCCCCCCCCCGCCCACATTCGACGCAGTGGTGATCGAGGTTCCCATCCGATCCTGGTCCGCGGCCGGCCCCACCTCGGCCGAGGCGAGCGCCCGGACCACCGCCAGCGGCCCCTGCGCCTCGTCGAGCTCCCGGAGCAGATCGTGCGCCCTGCGTGCGGTGCCGAGCCTGCCCTCGTCCGAGTCCAGATCGAGCCCCAGCGCTCCGGCGCGCCGCTCCAGCTCCTGCACCAGGTTGTACGCGTGCCCCACGTCGGCGTGGGCCTTCGTCCGGACCCGCTGGGCGAACTCGGCGATCAGCCGTGCCCGGCGCAGCCTGGTGGTGACCGTCACGACCAGGATGCGCTCCGCCCGGTCGAGCGCCTCGTTCCAGGTCTCCTCGTCCGGCCGTTCCTGAGCGCGCAGCCGGTAACCGGGCTTGAGCGCCATCGGGTCCGCGACCTCGACCGTGCCGCCACCGTAGGGGGTCCACACCCGGTCGGTGCGTTCCGCGTAGGCGCAGAGCACCAGGTTGGCGAGCGGGGTGTCCAGGCCGTAGGGGGACGGTGTGTCGATCCAGCCCAGCAGGTCCGTGACCGGGATGTCCTTGTCCTCGTACTTCAGGCCGGCCTTGACGTTGAAGTGCTCGACCCAGTGCCGTCCCAGCTCGAAGCGGGCCTCGTGCATGACGCCGAGCTTCAGCCCTTTCTGTCCTGCGATCCGCGCCATCAGCGACCGGTGCTTGGGCGCAATGTCGATGATCTCCAAGCCCTCGTCGGCGGCATCGCGGAGATAGTCGAAGACCGTCTTCACATCGGTGGTCTTCACCGACAGACCGTCGCTCTGCGGATCGAAGTCGGGGTGCGCGGGGAACTGATGGGCCAGCGCGTTGTCCGCGATCAGCCGTACGGCGTCGTACAGCGACTGGTTGTACTGGAGCACGATCGGCGGCATGTCGGGCAGTGGCATCACGTGCTCGTCGTATGCCCTGATCTTCGCGGAATCCTTGGGTGCCAGACCGTACGCCTGCTTCAGCGCGTCCTTGATGGTCTGCTTCAGCTGACGGTGCTGGGACTCCAGGGCGTCCTTGGCCCGTTCGCGGTCGTTCGGGCTCAGCTGGGTGGCGAAACTCTCGAAACGCTGACCGGTCAATACGTAGTCGACGATGACCAGCCGCTGGAACTTCGCGTAGAGATCACTCGTGAAGTGCGCGGGAATCCAGCAGATGGTGCGCGGCCGGGCCGCCGAACCGGAAGCGGCCCGCAGACGCTCCACGCGCTCCCGGTCCTCGGCCGTCCCGTACAGATCGTCGAACGGCATGTCGATGACCAACCGCCAGTTGCCGTCCTGCCGGGGGGAGAACTTCTCGTCGGCGAGGGAGTTGGGGTTCGCGATATTCCCGAAGACCACTTCGAGCGAGCGCCGGGAACCGCGCCACACCAGCTGGAGCTGGTCGTCCAGCTGGCCCTGGTTGATGCTCAGTTCCTCCCACAGGAGGCGCTTGAGGAGAGAACGGCGATTGGGACCGTTGTTGTTGCTCTCCGCACGGGTGACGACCGACTCGTAATCGACGTCGACCAGTTTGAGGGAGATGCCCGCATCAGGACCATCGCCGTAACGGATCTCCGGGAAGGCTTCGGCCCACTCCTTCGCCTTCTTGGAGACGGCCTTGGCCTCGAAGCCGGGCACCGGCGCGGTGATCACACCGTGGTTGAGGGCGGCGAGACGCTTGATCGTGAGGTTCTGGAAGGCCGGCACGCTGGGCGCGAGAGCGGAGAGCAGCAGGGTTCCCATGAGGCGGTTGTCGGCGATGAACGCCTGGATCTTCTCGGCCGCCGTCTTCTCGATGTCGTCCGGATTCTTCAGATACGCGTCGACATCGGCATCGCTGATCTCGTACGTGTTCAGCAGATACGGCCGCAGCGTCGTGCGGTACAGCTTGAGAGCGGATCGGAACTGCTCCCGCAACTGCTGCGTGAACGGGTCGCCACCGCCCCGGTTGAGCACCTCGAAGAGATCGCCGAGCGGTACGAGCTGGCCGAGCGGCAGCGTCTCCCTGTTGTCGGAGAGCATCTGCCCCATGAGCCGCAGCCCGCTGCGGGAGCGGGACAGTGCCTCAGCCACCCGTACCAAGGTGTCCATGAAGGCGGGCGAGAAGGGGAACGCTTTACGGAAGGCCGTCTCGTCAGCGTTCGTGATATCGGTGGAGCTGCCCAGCAGGGCGTTCCAGATATCGGGCTTCACCCGCTGGATATTGGTGAAGGCTTGGTCGATCCTGGCTTCCGCGTCGGGTACGTCCGTACGGGGGTGCAGCAGCCGCTTGTAGGCGATCTCCGGGAGGTCGCTGTCAGGAAGCGTGATGAGGGAGAACCGGTCGTCCGCGAGGGACAGGGCGTCCTGAATGGTCACTTCCGACGCTCCGGAGACCATCTTGTCACCGACAAGGTGGCGCAGATCACGCTGGCGTGCGATGAAGGAGATCACCGGAATGGGGCGGCGGACGTCGCTTCCCTCGACAAAGTTCGTGATCTTGGCGACTTCCTGGGCCACCACCTCCTTCTCCCCGACGATCCGACTCGCCATCCACAGGATCAATTCATCCAGGAAGAGCACCACGCCGTCGTATCCGAGCGACTTGGCGTGACCGGCGATGACGGAGAGGCCACGGTCGAGAGAGATGAAGCCGTGACGGTCCTCGGTCGCGTTGGTGAAGAACCCCTTGAACCAGGAGCTGAGCACGTCGGAAACAAGCTTGGCCCGCAGTCCACCCGGGGTGGTGGGGTGGTGAAGCCATTGCTCGTCGGTGTCGTTGAGGGTCTTCTCGTCAACCTGGACGGCGTCGAGTGCGATGTCAAGCTTTTCCGTGTCCCAGAAGACGTCGTCGTCGCCCCACTCGTCGTCGACGCCGGGCGGGGCACTCGGCAGTCCGTCGATGAACGCCTCGTCGGTCATCCGGGAGCGGTGTTCCCGGACGTTCTCGAAGAGCGCGTCGGTGCGGTAGACCTGCGGAATCCCGACCCCGGGATGACGACGGCGAATGTGGTCCACGTAGCCGCCGAGGACCCGCTGCTCAATCGATTTCGCGTCCATCATGTGGTACGGCAGAAGCAGAAGTTTCTTCTCGTGCATCCACGAGTGCTGACGCACGAGAGGAACGAATTCATCCGTGTCGCGGACACGACGGGCGCCCTCTGGCAGCGCACCGAGGAGGGCGCTGAGCACCATCATGAAGTGCGACTTACCGGAGCCGAAGGAGCCGTGCAGATAGGCGGCCTTGGAAATCCCGCTGCCCAACGCGGACTCGATGAGGGTGAGCGCCTCGCCGAAATGCTCGACCAGACGCTCCGTGATCACGTACTCATCAAGGTGTTTGGCGAGAGTCTCTTCGTCCTCCAGCGCCTCGACCAGTTTGAGTACGTACTGGTTCTGGTCGAGCTCTTCCGGGATGTCGATAACCTCACGCAGCAGGGGCTGTGTGGGGTTTGCCATCGCGTGCTCCTCATATGTCTGCCATGCCCGGTTTGCGACCGCGCCATCCGTTCACTACCTGCCCAAACGCCCCCAGCCTAACGCGCTGGGGGCGGGGCAGGGCATGGGTTTGCCGGGGTGAGCGGTGAGACGGTTCGGGGCGTGCGGTACCAGGCCCCGGCCCGCCCCGGCCTCAGCTCTCGTCGCCCTCGGCGACGCCGACGTCCCCATCAGCTCTCGTCTCGGCCGCCACAGTCTTCTTGGCGGGCTTACGTCCCCCGCCCCGGCGGGCCGGCACGGACCGCCAGCCGCGAAGAGCCTCGTCGGTCAGTTCTGCATCACGCTGATAGTCGGCAACGACCTCGGCGTAGAAATCACCGTGATCGGGGTGCCACTGACGCACCCAGGGCAGCAGTTCCAGCAGCCCGGCGAGGAGAGGCGTCAGTCCGGCCTCGTCCCAGGTCGTGGAAGCGAGCAGCGCCTCACGACGGGCCTCGATCGCCTGGACGAGAGCAAGCGCCTGCTCCTGGTGGTCCCAGCCGCCCCAGCCGAGGAACTCGGTGGGGTCGGCGAGAGTACGGCTGTAGGAGATGAACCGTTCCTTGGGCACATCGAGCCCACCGCGCTGGGCGGCGTACGACGGCTTGACGAAGTCAGCAGTCACATATTTGGGCGGGACCGGAATACTGTCCCGGATCTTCAGGGACTTCTCCAGATCACCTTCGGCAGCGGCGTCGTCCTCGGCACGCTGCATGTCCCAGACCTGCTCCCAGACCGAACGCTTCTTCTTGATCGCGGACTCCTTGTAACGGAGCGCGGCCAGGAACGGCACATGCTGGTCGGAGATCAGTTCGGGCACGACGGTGGCAAGGTCTTCACCGGGCGTGTAAAGGGCGGCAACGTCGACGAAGTCGGTATCGGAGTTGAGGTCGTCGATGAGTTGACCGACGGTGCGCGTACGGGGACGCTCGACACTGTCGTCCCCCATCACGTACCAGAAGTCACGCCGTTCCATCCGGGCCAGCAGCCATTCACGCAGAGCGGCCTTCTGCTGGCTGTCCCAGCCGTCCGTCAGCCAGCGCCGCTTGTACTCGGGCCGCTCGACCAGACCGATCACGGCGGAATTCTTGATCGCTTCAAGCCGCCGCGCGACGGTACGCCGGTACTCCTCCGGCCAATCGGGGCCGGAGGGAATCTCGCTGATCATGGTGGAGTTGTGCCGGCGGAACCATTCGGTCTGCGCCTCTCCTTTCTTGACCCTGTCGCCGAGGTCGATCTCGAACGCCCGCTGTCCGAGCTCCAGCCCGAGGACGGGGAGCGAATCGACGGGCGCGGTGAGGTCATCGTGCAACCCGTAGATGCCGTACACCTCCCAGTCCAGTTCCTCCTGCACAGCGATCATGCGGGCGCGGATGCGGTGCCACTCGTCCTGGCCAGCGGCCAGGGACTCGGCGGTGGGGGGCTTCTCGGGGTCAGCGGTGAGGGCGGCGGGGCTGGTCGCGGTGAGCTGCTGGGCGAGGGCGTCGAGTTCGGTGGCGCGGGTGAGGGGGTAGCGGGCTGGGAGGGGGAACTCCTGGACGTTGGTGCCGTTGAAGTCAAAGTGGGCCGTCCATTTTTCCGCTTCCAGGCCACGTTTCACTCCATTATTTGGCCTCTCCTGACATACCTGCTTGAGCCAAAAGCACGCCGTCGAGGAATTCAACAATCCAAGAATTTCGAGATGATCTCCCTCGGTGGCCTCTTTGTGAAGTTTAATCACTGGAGCGGTCTGCTTGAAAGCCTTTACAGTGCGCTCCAGTGAAAAATGATTATGACTTGCGGTAAATCCGAACGTAAGAGTCCATGGATGCGCTTCCGCATCTCGCGTTACCTGATGCCACCCGAACCATTCCCGCCCCTCGGCAAAATAAGTCTCCTTAGAAAAGGTAGCGCGAAGCCCCAGGGCAGTGCGAGACGGCCAGAGCCAACGATACTCAGGTGATTCACTCGGTGGTGACGTCAGCTTGAATTCGCTAGTGTACGGGAAAAATGCAACGGTCTTTGCATTCGCATTCCAATCACGACAGTCATCCCCAACCAGCAAATCTCTAGCAAGATCCATATCACCCACACGACGGAGCCATGAACTCTCATTTGCTAGCATGGCTTCATCCGCCCCAGGAATCCCAAACACTCCCACACGGAGTGCAGATTTCGCAATCCGGGAGATCGCCCCGGCGCCGATTTCCGAGATGGCCTCCAAGCCGCCGTCATTGAGAATCCACGGATGCTTAGAAAAGTGACGCTTGCGCTCCAAATTATCGACAGATACCCACTCCCCTGAATTCTTTCCGGGAGCATCAATAAATTTTTCAATTTCTCGCCACACAAGACCATCGGCCGGATTTTTCGGAATAATAGACTCACCCTTAATTCCACGCACCGCCCTCACTGTTCGAGCACCGAATTCACTGCGCCGATTCCGGCCAATCAGAATGACAGTGGGTGTTCCGTGTCCTGGAATATACGCGCCCGAAGTATCGATCACCTCAGTAAGATCGACTTCATTAGCCAGAAAGTTTTGAATCAGTTTTTCACCAAACTCTCGCTTCATGAATGAATTGGACGTGATTTGGCCAACGTAACCAGAGCCACCACTTCGCCCACCCGACACCGCCAGGCTAAAGAAGCGTTGTGCGAACGGAACGGTTAGTGCGTATTTTCCACTACAGGTCTTCTTGTAAAGATCACGATAGACACCGTTGAGGACACGGTCCTTCGCCGCAATGTAAGGGGGATTCCCTACTACTACATGATACCTACCTTCTTGCAGAATATTCAAATGATCAACAACATCTTCCGTTGTATATGAAAAATCACCAGGACCTTCGGGAGCTTTACCCTCCGTGGACATTGCAAAGATTTCCAGCTGCTCAGATTTCAGAAGTGCATCACCCGTAGCGATGTGCAGAGGAAACTCTCGCGTGCGTGCATCACGAAGTTTCCTCACACCTGAGGCCTTCAGGGCTGCCACGAAGAGGCGGAATTTTGCAATAGCAACAGCAAATGGGTTGATATCGACTCCGTGCACTGCATCCAGAGCAGACCTAACTCGGGTATGGATATCAACGCTAGGAGACTTTTCCTCCCAAGAGGAAAGAAGGCGGTGGAAGGCTCCCAGCACAAAGTGCCCAGATCCGCACGTAGGATCAATTACCTTAACTACATCATGACCAAACTCTCCGATTGCAGGTCCCAATGTGCGATCAAGAATAAATTCCTCGACGAAATCTGGAGTTTGAAGAAGAGCATACTTTTCGCGAGCGTCAGAAGATAGGTCCTGATAGATATCTCCGAGAAAACGAGTATCCCATTTCGGATCATAAAAGCTGTGCGTCAACTTCGTCGACTCACCGCCATCTTCACGTTTCCTCCAAAAATCAATAAGCACTTTGGCCGCATCATGCGAAATGTCGATCTGATAGAGCGGATTATGCCGGGGGGAAAATAGAAGATTCCCGGCCTGGCCTGATCCAAGTTCACTGAAAGCAGCGAGTAGCCAGTCTCGATGCGTGTGAGCAGCATTCTCGGTCATAAACTGCTCGTGCAGTTCCTCTGCATGTGACTGCCTGGCAAGAACGGGGCCAGCAAAATACGGGGTTGTAAGGAGACTGTTGTCCTCACAGAAGCGTACGAAAACCGTGGCTAGGACCCATGCCACCGCTGACTGAGTAACCCGCTCACCGATCCACTCTGTTGCTGAGGCTGCCGTTCGCTTGGCGGAAAAGGCACCCTGGTGCTCATTTCGCAAGCGCTGATCGACCTCTGGCAACACGCCGAGCTGTGCGTGCAGATCAGCTTCGACCCGAGCGACCTGCGCTTGCAGGTCGGTGAGCAGCCGCTTGCTGTCGATCACTGAAGCACCAACATCCTTGTTGTTTGGTCACGGGAGACGCCGGATGGCGCGCAGATGTCCATTTCACCACAAGGAAGCCCCGTCACTCAGGCGAGTGACGGGGCGTAGAGGGTGGCTGCGAGGGTCAGAGCCCTCCGGCCTTGACCTCTGTGACGAAGGACTCCCAGCCTTTGGCCGGGAAGACGAGGGCTGGGCCCTCGGGGTGCTTACTGTCTCGGACAGGCACGACGCGGAGGAAGCCGTCGGCAACCTCAACGCAGGCTCCCCCGTCTCCGTTGCTGTGCGACGACTTGCGCCAGGATGCAACGCTCAGGCTGTATTGGGTGATCATGGTGTCGCGTAGTCCTTCGCAGCTGATTCGATCAGAGTGAGAGACGCCTCCGGCGACAACGAGGCGGCACTCGTCAGATCGTATGCCCTCTGGTAATTGGCAACCAGCCTTGGATCCTCGATGAGTTGCCCTGTGTATGCGCTCTCCGTGTACGTGACTGGCGGAGCATCTGCGAAGGTCATCTGAATCGTTGTTCCGTTGAGGAATGCCTGGGCTCCGGTCGAGAACGGAAGCACCTGTACAAGGACGCGATGGTTGGCGCGGATCAGTTTGGAGAGGCTGTTCAACTGCTCGCACATGACTGCAGGACCGCCCACAGACACTTTGAGCACTGCTTCGTGCAGAACTACCCACAGCACCGGAGCCGTGGGGCCTTCAAGCAAGCTCTGTCGCTCAAGCCTCGCCTTCACCAGTTCATCCACCGTGGCCTGCGGCTCGAAACGCTGGGCGGATCGGATCAACGCCCGCGCATACCCCTCCGTCTGCAACAACCCCGGGATCAGCATCGACGAGTACTCGCTGATCGTCTTCGCCAACGTCTCCAGCTCCGCCGCGTCCGCAAAGTAGTCCGCGTGCTTCGACTGCCGCGCCAGCTTGCACAGCCGCTGAAGATGCTCGCCCGTGCCCAGTGCTCCGTCCAGCAGCTTCGACATGTCCAGCTGCGGTCGCCTGACGGCCGACTCGAACTGCCCGATGTACGTCCCCGAGCAGAACACCAGCTCACCGAGGCGTTCCTGCGACCACCCCGCCGCCTCCCGAACACGGCGCAGCTCCGCTCCGTAGAACGCGGTCGGCGAAACGTACGGGTCCAGGTTTTTCGGCTGGGTCATGGCCAATATCCCCTCGGCACAGAGCTGTTGCTGGGCTGGATTCCCTACCCAGCGTAGCCCCATTCCGTCACGCTGTGAGCACAAACCGTAACTCTCAGCTCAAACGGAAAGGCTCCCGTGACCGACAAGCCGAAGCTCGACTCCCTTACCGGCCCCCTCGCCCACGTACCCAGCGATCCGTCGCCCGCCCCCGTCACCGACCTCACCGACCCGCACACCGCGGTCACCGAGGCCGTGCGGGGGCTCGACGAGGCTCTGACCGTCCTCGGTATCACCCTGCCGTCCCTGGGCATCGATCCCCCCAGCTATGCGTTCATCACGCCCCGTCCCCTCGTGGAACTCGGCCGCTGCAATCTCGAAACGGCTCGGCGGCTCACAGTCGCACTCCGTAACGCGGCGCCGTGAACGCCGCGCCCTCGGAGCGCCCCTCAGCGCGGCACCCCAAACCGCCGTCACTCGCGCACTTCGCGCCCGGCGCCGTCGTCCGCGATGAGATGCCCGGCCGTATCGGGGAAGTGAGAGGCAACGTGGGGCCGTATCTCCAGTTGCGTCCCCTCGGGGGTGGCCTGGAGTGGGATGCTGAGCCCGAGCGCGTGCGGCTCGCGACGGCCGGGGAGCGGCTCAGCGCGGCCGTGGCGGTCGCCAACGCCGTCAGCCGGGGCGAGAAGGCGTAGCCCTCGTCGAGCAGGCCGGTGGGGCGGGCCACGTCGCCCTGCCCCACCGGTTCGGGATCATGTCCTTGTCAGCGCTCGTACGCGCGGTCACGCCTCTGCGCACACGTCCCGTCCATGGGCCTGGCTGGACGGGACAAGATCCATCGCGGGCGCCGCCAACGCCTCCGACCCGGAACTACGCCGCCCGCCCGCCGCCCGTACGGTCCGACCGGTGCCGGTTGGTGACCCAGTCGTCGACCAGCCTGATCCACTCCTCCGGGTCCTGAAGGGGGACGGTCTTCCCGTCCAGCCACGGAGCCGCCGTAGGGTCGGCTGTCGAGGTGAGGATCCACAGACCGCGCTGCCGCGGTCCCCCGCTCCTCACCAGGTCCGACATCCGTTGCAGGACGCCCATACCGCCGTACCGGGCCAGGACCGCCGCGTCGTGGAGCAGCAGGGGGCGGCGCCCCTCGGTAGCAGCGACGGAGTCGGAGTCGGCTTCGGAAACAGCGGCAGCGCCGGAACCCGGCGCCCGCTCCCCGGAGGTGAGCGCGGCGGTCAGTTGCTGCTCCACCTCGCGCCATGCCGCCGCCGTGTACTCGGCGAACTTCAGCGCCCCGCGTGAGCCCGGCTCGGCGATGTCCGCCTTCAGGATGGTCTCCCAGGTCGGCTTGGGGCGGGCGTCGACCAAGTGGTGCAGGGACCGGAGGTACAGCGCGCTCACGTTCAGGGGCTCGGCGGTGAACCGGCCCCGCTGTCCGCCCGGCCTGGTCAGCTCCTCCAGCGCGGGCTGGTAGCGGTCCATGCTCACGGTCAGTACCCGGAACCCGGGCCGGTCCCTGGCCACGAGCAGTTGCGTGTCCGCGCGCCTGGCGGGTTCCAGCTCCGGTTCCTGTGCGGCCCAGGGGCCCAGCCGGGTGCCGCGGGTCGTATTGCGGCGGCTCACGACGGAGGTGGGATCCCCGGAGCCCGCACCGCGCTTCGGGTAGAACTGGCCGCGCTTGGTCCTCGGGTCCGTACGCCACTGCACTTCGAAGCCGGCCTGGCGCAGGAGCTTGCCCAGCGGGTTGTAGTGGTCCGGCAGCGGTGCTCGCAGCTCGGGGAAACGGGCCCTCACCCGGTCGTGGATGTTCTCGACGGTCAGCCCCTGCTGCTGGTGGTCCGGCGCGCCGGCCAGAGGCAGGATGAGTCCGGCCTGGGTGAGGCGCAGGACTCGTACGGGCGGCAGGTCCCGGGAGTAGATCTCCAGGCGGGCGTTTGCCGCCGCGCCCCGGCCGGCGGCGGCTGCGAGCGTGACCATCCTGGCCTCGTCCAGGGCGATGCGCACATCGGGGTACTTGGCGTGGAAGGCGTCGTCGGCCGCCATCACCTGCTCCAGTACGGTGCTGGGGCTGGCCAGGGTGTCCCGGCCGGCGAGGCTCTCCGCCGCTTTGCCGAGCCGGTCCGCGTAGTCGAGCAGGGACGGACCGGAGGGGGTCTCGGGACGGTCGGTGTCCTCGTCGACCTCCAGGGCGATGAGCATGACATTGTCGCCGGTGTCGCCGTGCCGACGCCCGCGCAGCCGTCGGGGAGTCAGGGCCCAGTCGACCTCGTACGCCGCCCGGGTTGCCGCCAGGCCCAGGGCCGCGCGCACGGCGGGGTCGGCCTGCATGGTGCCGCGTTTGGCGACGAGGGTCTCGGCGAGTTCGGCAGCGGAGGCGACCCGGTCGAACGCGGTGAGTATGTCGATGACCTCGTTGCGCAGTTCGACGAGTGCCTGTTCCCGGCTCCAGCGTTTGCGCTGGTCACCGAGGATCTGGGCAATGCGGCCCTCGGTGACCTGCTCGCTGGTGAGGGGGGCGACCGACTTGTTCAATGGCCAGCTCGGCAGGTCGTCGGGGAACCTGCCCTGCTCGTCGGGCAGACGCAGCAACAACCGGGTTGCTTCGACCTCGGTGGTGTTGCGGCCCTTCGGTGCGGGCTTCGGGACGAGGAGCGTGACCAGGGCGTCCAGGCTGAGCCTGCGCAGTGGTCGCGTGCTGCCCGCTTCCTGCTGTTCCGCCTTGGCTTCCGCGACCTCGTCGGCCGAGTCTCCGCGCTCGGCCGGGGAGAGTGGGGATGGCTGCCGTGCGTGGAAGGCGAGGCGCCACTGCTTGAGCCGGGCGTTGATCTCGTCGCGGGTCCTGGCGCCGAGACCGGGCTGGTTGACCAGTCGCCGGGTGGAGTAGTCGAGCAGCGCACCGACCGTGTTCAGGTTCAGATTGTTGAGGAAGGAGACGGCCCGCTGGGAAAGGCCGGACACGGCGAGGCTGGTCTCCCTCGTCGCCTGTGCGGCGGCCTCCTCCCGCCGGGCGGTTTCGTCGGCACTCTCGTCGGCCGGCAGCTCCCCGATCGCTTCCAGGTGTTTGGAGGGGCGGCCGACCGCGGGCTGGTCGGCGAGGAGCAGGACGCGCTGCCACTCCTTCTGCATCTCCTGGAGCCCGGGGAAGCGGTGCCGGACGTCCCGGTGGAGGGCCCGCTGGAAGAATTCCACGAGGCCGTCGCGGAGGGACGGGTCGAAGGCTTCGGCGGCGATCTGCGGGCAGGGCCACTGCTTGGCGTCGGTCTGGCGCGGGATGGTCTTGCCGTCGCCCCAGATGGGCAGCTCGCCGGAAGCCATTTCGTGCAGGGTGACGGCCAGCGCGTACCGCTCTGCGTGGGCGTCGTACCGGCCCCGGGTGATGATCCCGACGAACGGGTCGAGATAGCCGTCCGTGCCCGAAGTGATCTGGTCCACCGGGGCGTTGGCGAGTGAGAAGTCGAAGAGGACCAGTTGTTTGGTGCCGTTGGGGCGGACTCGGATGGCGATGTTGTCCGGTTTGAGGTCGCGGTGCCAGACTCCCTCTCCTTCGAGGAAGTCGACGGCGGCGAACAGGTACGTGGAGTACGTCGCCAGCTGGTCCGGCAGCAGCCGTCCTTCCTCACGCAGCTGTCGTGCCACGGTGCGGTCACCCGCGTGGTCGAGGACCAGCACGGTGCGGGGGCCGATTGTGATGGGCTCGGGCAAGGCGGGCCGGATCACCTTGGAATCGTTGCGGAGCTGGGCGAGAACTCCCGACTCCCGGCGCAATACCGCTGCGTAGTCGTCCTTGCGCGCGATCTTCAGGACGACCGGGGCATTGCCGCGCTCGGTGTCCTCGGCCAGCAGAGCGCGGCTGGTCGAGCCCTGACCGAGGCTGCGCTTGATACGGAAGCGGCCACCGACCAGTTCCCCCGGGCGGGCGTCCAGCGGGTCGCTCTCCTCGACGGGGGCTGCCGCGGACTCGTCGCCGTTCTCGGTGGGCTCTGCCAGATCCAGATCGACGGAGTCGAGCATTTCCAGGAACTCGGCCACCGTACGGGTCCGGCGGGCCGGGCCGTAGGCGGTGGCGGCCTGGATGAGCTCGTCGACGTACCCGGAGAGACCGTCGACGAGGGAGGACGGTGCCAGGCCGTTCCCCTGCTCCAGCCGTGCGGTCAGGGCCGCCTGGCTCGACGCGGGCGCCTTTCCGGTGAAGAGCAGATAGCCGAGCACACCGAGTCCGAAGACGTCCAGCGCCACCGGGTCGGGGGACCTGGCCGTCAGTTCGGGTGCCAGATAGGGGTCGGCCGCTTCGGAGACGTACGCCGCAACATTGTTCGACGGGACGATCTCGTGCCCGCTCGTCAAGGAGAAGCCGGATCCGCCGGTCGCGGAGTCCGAGCCGCGGCGCACCGCCGTCTGCCACTCCGCGATCTGCAGGCGCGGATGCAGCCAGCGCTGCTCATCGCTCTCCCCTCGATGGCGAGGGCCGGGCCGTACGTGGACCGCTCGGGCGCAGAGGGTGCGATGGTAAAGCCGGTGGCGGTGGGCGTAGTTCAAGGTCTCGGCGAGATGGCGCAGTATTCCGGCGCGCTCCCGGGCACCGAGCTTGTCGCCGTACTGGACGAGGTAGTCGTCCAGGCGAAGGGTGCGTGGATCATACTCGTAGACCAGCGCGGGGCCGGCGCTGTGGCCGCTCTCGTCGAAGTTCTCCAGCGTGACGAGACCTGGGTGGGCCAGGCCTTGGAGGACTTGGGCCTCACGCTCCGCGGTGTGGCTGATGGACTCGCGCGCCTGCCGGTCCCCGCCGCGCTCACGGAGGTAGAGCCGCACCCGGCGGACCCTGCGCAGCGAGTCGTGGTGCCCGAGATAGTCGGCCCAGTTCGGTCCGGTGTCGAAGGGTTTGCGGTCCAGCCGGTACGTACCGACGTGGAACTCCGCGTCGGACCGGCCGATGCCGATGCTCTCGAAGAGCTTGCCGAGCCGTTTGGACAGCTGCGGGTCGATGCCGCCCTGCACATCGTGGGCCGGTCGCTGGATCTCGGCGAGAACGTCAGGGAGTGTGGCATGCCCGTGCTTGCCGACGACGCCGGCCAGGTCATTGGCTGCGAGGTTGATGCGCAGGCCGGGCTCGGTGAAGAAGACGAGCTCTTGGATGTAGGGAACCGGGCGGCGGATATTGGCTCGCTGCATGGCGTCCTTGAGCAGGCCCTTGAGCTCCTTGGCCTTCTGATTTGCCAGATGCCGGGGGTTGCGGAACACGCGGCGCCGGCCGTCGGACGTCGTCTGGACCCAGCTGGCGCCGGAGGAGGCGACCGCGCCCTGCCATGCCTTGAACTCGATCAGGTAGAGACCCGCGGGTGCGGCCACGAGCAGATCTACTTCACGGACGTGGCCGGTGTTCGCGGTGAAGGTGAAATTGGACCAGGCCCGGTAGGGCTCATCACCGGGCAGCCGTTCCTTGAGATACAGCAGGCCGCTGCGCTCGTGCTGGAACTGCGACTCGGTGACCGTTGTCCAGCGGCCGTCGCGCATGGTCGCAATCCTTCCCTTCCCGCGTTTGTTCTCGCCTGCCGGACCGACCGGAACGGCCAGACCCCATCCGGCCTGCGACCTGCCGGTCGATATGCAGCCCTGGCCTGTCGTCGCCTTGTCTCGGCTCAGCTCGGCTTCTCAGCGACTCAGCGTATCCGCATGCACCGACAAGAAGCCCTCGACGGCCGTGGGGCACGGGTCTCCGGTGGGCGGAAGGCAACAGGACCGTTGCTGTGACCGCCTGAGCAGGGATTCCGGACCGCTGCCATAGGCTGAGGGCATGCCGTACAAGCTCTCACAGGTAGACATCGAAGGGTATGCCTCGATCCGCTCCAGCGTGCTCACGCTCGGTGACGTCACAGTTCTGGTCGGTGCCAATGGCGCGGGCAAGAGCAATGTCGTCGGGGCCCTGGAACTGCTTGGACGGATGGCCGACGGGGAGCTGAGCCTGGAGGTCGGGCTGCGCGGCGGGGCAGGTGCCATGCAGTACGCCGGGCCACGGGCCGAGGAAGGTATTCGGCTCACGGTGTCCGCGGAACCGTACCGTTATGAGGCTCATCTCATTCCAGCCGCCAACGACTCCTTCATCTTCGCCACGGAGAAGGGGCACTTCCACGAGCGCGGCCATGGTCCTCCCTTGAACGAGAGCTTCGGGCAGGGGCACCGGGAATCCCTTCTGCGGGAGAAGGAGATGGAGCAGCTTTCCCGGCTGGCCGGTCCGATGCGCACGATCCTGGGTGGCTGCCGGGTCTTCCACTTCCAGGACACCAGCAGCAACGCGCCGGTCAAGAAGCTCGGATTCACCGCGGACAACGAGGCGCTCAGACCGGACGCGAAGAACCTCGCAGCCTTCCTCCTGCGGCTGCGTGACAGCGAGCCGAAGGCGTACCGGCGGATCGTGCGAGCGGTGCGCATGGCCGCACCGTTCTTCCGGGATTTTCTGCTGACCGAGGAGCCGGGTGGAAAGATCCGTCTGCGCTGGCTGCAGGACGGGGTCGACACGATCTTCCCTGCCGAGGCGCTGTCGGACGGAACACTTCGCTACATCTGCCTGTGCGTGCTGCTGCAGCAGCCGGATCCACCGGCGCTGCTCACCTTGGACGAACCTGAACTGGGCCTTCATCCTTATGCCGTCGTGCAGCTTGCGGACATGCTGCGCTCCATTGCGGTCCGCAGCCAGGTCGTCATCGCCACGCAGTCGGTGACGCTGCTCAACCAGTTCTCGCTGGAGGACATCGTGGTGGTGGAGCGGGAGGATGGAGCCACCGTGCTGCGCCGTCCCGATGCGGAGCAGCTGCAGGACTGGCTGGAGGACTACTCCCTCGGTGACCTGTGGGAGAAGAACGTGCTGGGCGGTCGTCCGGTCCGTGAGGTAATGAAGCGGGGACGCACGGCGTGATCACGGTGGGTGTGTTGTGCGAGGGTCAGACCGAGGAGACCATGGTCAGAGAATTCCTCGGCCCTGAACTCGAACCTGAGGGAATCTTCCTCGTACCCACCATTCTGCTGACCGGCAGTACCGCTGGCGGACCGTCCGGACGAGGCGGGGTCAGCAAGTGGTCGAAGATCGAGAAAGACCTGCGGAACCGGCTGTCGAGCACCCCGCACTGGGCTGCGGTAACCACGCTGCTCGACTACTACGGGCTCCCGCCGGACAGCCCGGGGATGGCGGATCGCCCAACGGGGTCACCACGACAGCGTGTGGAACATGTGGAGCAGCGGATCGCTGAGCGGATCAACCACCCCCGGTTCGTCCCCTATCTCGTCATGCATGAGACCGAGGCGTGGGTCTTCGCAGCCGCGGAACAGCTTGCGGAGTGGTACGAGGACCCCGCGCTGGGCGGGGAACTCCAGCGACAGGCAGACGCGGCGGGCGGCCCCGAACTGGTGAACAACGGACCGGACACCGCTCCGTCGAAGCGTCTGCAACGTTTGCTGCCGGGGTACAACAAGAGACTGGACGGACCGGTCGCGGTGACCCAACTCGGCTTGCCGGCTCTCCGAGCAGTGAGCCCACATTTCGATTCCTGGATCTGCGAACTGTTGGCGCAAGCAGAACCGAATTGAACTATCGACCTTGGTCGAAATCACCCGACCTACACAGGTTTCCCCCTCCCTGTTGCCTTCCTTTTCTACCTGAGGGCATACGTACCAACACCACTCCTTCGTCCACGAAGAAGCGCGCTGGCGCAACAGGACATCGCTCGTAACTGGCTACAGAACAACCCAGACATCTGATGCCGGCGCACCGCATCGGAACCGATCCGGCGAGGAGGTGCGATGATCGCCGCGTGACCGTCATACGCATCGGACATGTCCTGACCCTCGCCGCGGCGGCCGTGCTGGCCACCGGTTGCAGCAGCCTGGAGCGGGAACTGGAGCGCGAGATCGACCCCGCGCGGACGGCGACGGCGGAGCCCGTCGAGCCCGTGCCGGCGTCCACCACGCCCCGGACCGTACCGACCACCGCGCCCTCCGAGCCTGCCGCCCCCGCCGCCTGCCCCACGTCCGGCGTACGAGTGACACCCGGTCCGGTCCAGGGTGCGATGGGGCTGCGTGCCATGACCGTGACCCTGACCAACTGCGGTACGCGCCCGTACGAGTTGAACGGCTACCCCTCCGTCCGGGTCCTGGACGAGGAGCGCGACCCGTACGACATCGAGGTCCTCGAAGGAACGGACGCCATCCACATGGCGGGCCCCGCCCCCGACCCCGCGCCCCTGACCCTGAAGCCCGGCGAGACGGCCCGGTCGGGTCTGAGCTGGCGCATGATGTCGCCCGACACGTCGACGACCTACCTGGAGATCACCCCGGCTCCCGGGGAACGTCCCCAGACCATGGAGACCCTCGACGGCCCCCTCGACCTGACGGACTCGGGCCGGCTCGGAACGACGCCCTGGCAGAAGTCCGACTGACCCCTTGCAGCGGCGGTCCGCCCGGCAACGGGCGGCGCCGGGTGCGGGACAACGAAAAGCGCGGGTCAGTGAGACTGACCCGCGCATTTCCTGTCGGCATCCGCCCTGGTCACCTACGGATTCTCGTAGGTGCCTCGGCGAGTGCCCCCGGCAGGATTCGAACCTGCGCACACGGCTCCGGAGGCCGTTGCTCTATCCCCTGAGCTACGGGGGCGTGTTGCCGGTGTTGCTTGGCGACGAAGGAAACCCTACCAGCTTCGGTGGGGTGGCCGTGAACAGGTATGACGGGGCCGGGCCGGGGTCAGGCGGAGGCTCGCTTGGGGGCGGGGGTGGTGCGTTTGGCCGCCGTCTTCTTCCGTGTGGCCTTCTTCGCCGTCGTCTTCTTCGTGGCCGTCTTCGCGGGCGTCTTCTTGGCCGCCGCCTTGGACGTCGTCTTCTTCGGCGCCGGTTCCTTCGCCGGGGTGCTCCCGGCCGTCGCGCCGGCCTTGCGCCGCCTCGCCGGGAGGTCCGTCACCTCGGCCACCTGTTTGTCGTCGCCCCGTGCCTCCTTCGCCGCGCGCACGCTGTTCTCCAGCGCCGCCATCAGGTCGAGGACACGGCCGCCCCCGGCCTCCGCCGACTCGCGCTCGGGGGGCGGGGCGCCCTCCGCCTTCGCCGCGATCATCTCCTCGACCGCCTCGCGGTAGTCGTCGTGCAGCGAGTCGAGGTCGACCGAGCCCAGGGTGTCCATCAGGGCGTCGGCCAGGTCGAGTTCGGCGTCGCGTACGGTGACCTCGGTCTCCGGGGCGACGCCTTCGGGCGTACGGATCTCGTCCGGCCAGAGCAGACCGTGCATGGCGATCACGTCGCCGACCACCCGCAGCATTCCCAGCCGCTCCCGGCCCCGCAGCGCGAATTTGGCGACGGCGACCTTCTGGCTGCGCTTCAGCGCCTCGCGGAGCAGCGTGTACGGCTTGGCGGCCGGGACGCCGCTCGCGGAGAGGTAGTACGCCGCGTCCATCTGGAGCGGGTCGATCGAGGACGCCGGGACGAACGCCACGATCTCGATCGTCTTCGCCGTCGGCAGCGGCAGCCCGGCCAGGTCGTCGTCCGTGATCGGGATCATGGTGCCGGTCGCGTCCTCGTACGCCTTGCCGATGTCGGACGTCGCCACCTCTTCCTGGTCCAGCTCACAGACCTTCCGGTAGCGGATCCGGCCGCCGTCCGCCTTGTGGATCTGGCGGAAGGAGATGGAGTGGTTCTCGGTGGCGTTCACCAGCTTGATCGGGATGCTGACCAGCCCGAAGGAGATAGCGCCGTTCCATATGGATCGCAAGGTTCCGCACCTTTCATCCAGGAAGAGGGAGTAAGCGGAGTTTCCTGATGAATGTATGGGATTCTCATCTTATGACGCCTGTCACCGAGGTGGAGGGGCGGCGCCTGGCCCTGAGCAATCTGGACAAGGTCCTGTACGCGGCCACCGGCACCACCAAGGGCGAGGTCCTGCACTATTACGCCCGTACGGCGGCCCCTCTGCTGGCCCATCTCGCGGACCGTCCCGTCTCCTTCCTCCGCTATCCGGACGGCCCCGACGGGCAGCTCTTCTTCACCAAGAACCCGCCGCCCGGCACCCCCTCCTGGGTGCGGATCGCCGACGTACCCCGCAGAACGGCCGACACCGGGAAACAGGTGGTGGTGGAGGGGCTGGCGGCGCTGATGTGGGCGGCGAACCTCGTCGTGGAGTTCCATACGCACCAGTGGCGGGCCGAGGCTCCCGAACGCGCCGACCGGCTGATCCTCGACCTCGACCCCGGGGCGCCCGCGACCTCCGTCGAGTGCTGCGCGGTGGCGCTCTGGCTGCGCGGGCGGCTGCGCGAGGACGGGCTCACCGCGTACGCGAAGACCTCCGGCGCCAAGGGGCTCCATTTGCTCGTCCCGCTGGTGCCGGCGCCCTCGGCGGAGGTCTCCGCGTACGCGAAGGGCCTCGCCGTCGAGGCCGAGGAGGCCATGCCGGATCTGGTGGTGCACCGGATGCGCCGGGCGCTGCGGCCGGGGAAGGTCTTCGTCGACCACAGCCAGAACGCCGCCGCGAAGACGACGGCGGCGCCCTACACGGTGCGGGCGCGCCGGGAGCCGACCGTGTCCACACCGCTGACCTGGGAGGAGGTCGAGCGGTGCACGGCCGCCCCGGAGCTGGTCTTCGGGCTGGACGACATCGCCGCGCGGCTGGAGCGGTACGGGGACCTGCTGGGGCCGCTGGCCGCCGGGGAGGGCGCCGGGACGCTGCCCGGGAACCGCACCCCCTAAGCTCCCGGCCGCCTGGCCTTCCGGGCTCCCGGACTCCCGGACTCCCGGGCTCCCGCAGGTCGCCCTACGCGCGGTGCCAGGTGTGGCGGTTTCTGGCCGTCGCGTACAGCGCCTCGATGTCGGCCGGTTTCAGTACGCCGCCCACCGACGCCAGCGCCGCGATGTCCGTCTCGCGCAGGACCCGCACGTCCGGCGGGGCCGGCAGGGCGCTGTGCGGGTGCGTCCCGGCCAGCGCCAGGACGGGGCGCACGGCCGTCGCCAGCGCGAGCGAGGCGCGTTCGGCGTCGCGGCGGGCCCAGCGCAGGTGCGGGAGCGGGGCGCCGCGCCCCGTGGCGACCAGGGGGTCGGCCACCCGGACGCGGTGCCCGCCGGCCGCGAGAGTCCGTACGGTCAGGACGCCGGCCGGGCCGATCGCCAGGTGGTCGATACGGGCGGCGCCCGGCAGCGGGATCGAGTGGAGGATCCGCCAGCCCGCGCCCTCCAGGGCGTCGAGCGCGGCGCCGAGGAGCTGCTGGGCCGCCAGCTCCGTACGGCGCGGGTCCCGGCGGCGCCGCAGGGCCGCCAGGGCCGGGAGCCTCGGCCCCGGGGCGGGTTCCTCGTGGTCCAGGGCGGCGTGCAGCGCCTCGCCGGGCCGGTTGGGCGCCAGGTCGTCGTCGGGGTGGAGCGAGAGCCGGTCGAGTTCGGCCGGGGTCGGTACGGGCGCCGGTCCCACGGTCACCTCGCCCGCGAGGTACGGCGCCAGCGCGGCCAGCACGTCGTCGCGGGCCGCGCCGGTGAGCAGATTGATCCGGCCGGTGCTCTTGTCGTACCAGGCGACGGCCATACCGTCCCGTCTGCTGACGTAGAGCCGGTCCCGGCCCCGCCGGTAGCCCGGTGTGACGCGTAAGCGAGTCATACGCCCCCCTCCCCGGCACCATGGGAACAGCCGCCGCGCCGACCGGGCAAGAGCGCGCGAGAGGCCCGGTCGGCCCGGACCGGCCGGTGTCGGTGGCGTACGGCACACTCTCCTCGAACACTCTCGGCCATTCTCAGGTTCGGTCATTCCCGGAGAAGGAGACGACTCATGATCATCTTTGGCACCAAGGGGTACCTCTACCAACTGGCGATACTGACGCTGGTCTGCGGTCACTGCGGGAACCCGTCGGCGCACACCCTCAGGAAGCGCGTCACCAAGTTCACGCTCTTCTTCATCCCGCTGTTCCCGTTCTCCACCAAGTTCGCGACACAGTGCACGTTCTGCGGCATGGAGCAGCAGATCTCCAAGGAGCAGGCCGACCAGCTCCTCGCCCAGAGCGCGGCGCACGGCGCGGGGGCACCGCAGTACGGACAGCCCGGTCAGCCCGGCGGCGCGCCCGCCCACGGACAGCCGCAGCAGCCCGGACCGTACGGACAGCCGGGTCAGCCCGGACCCTCCGGGCAGGGGAATCCTTATCAGCGGTGAAACGGGGCTATCGCCCCATAAGGTGATGGAACGACTGATCGTTCCAGGAGCGCCGTGCACCCTCGTCGCGTCACCGCAGCCACCACAGTCACCGCAGTCACCACAGCAACTCCGGTCACCCTCGTCACCGCCGCCGTCACCCGCGCGCTGGCCGCGACCGCCGCGCTGGCCCTCACCCTCTGCGCGTGCGGTGACGAGAGCGGTCTGAGGAGCGCGGGCCGCACCCCCGCCGCCGTCGGCCCCGTGACCCTCTGGCCCGGCCTGCCCTCCCTCTCACCGTCCCCTCTCGACCTGGGCGAGAGCGACCGGCGGCGCGTCCCCGGCATCGAGGCCGCCCCCGACTCCCTCGGCGCCCTGGACCCGGTCGCCGTCGTCCGCGCGGAGACCGCCGGCCGGCCCGCCGACGACCTCGGCCTCGACGGGCTCCCCCGCGCCACGACCGCCGCGCTCGCGCACTGCGCGAGGGGCGGGCAGCGGCGCCCCGGCGCAGCCGCCGCCTGCCCGGTCCTGCGGGCGTACCACCACGATCTGACCGGCGACGGCAGGAACGAACTGATCGTCGGCGTCCGCCTCCCCGACCGGCAGCTCTCCGTCCGCTGCTACCTGGCCGAGAACGGCGGGCTGACCCGCATCATGTCCACCTCCGACCCGGTCACGGGCGTCGAGCTGGCGGGACACGATCTGATCCTGCGGGTCGTCGCGGGCGACCTTCCCGGGTACGCGTACCGCACCACCTGGTCGTGGGACCGCCGGCAGGGGACGATGCTGCCGACCCGCGACGAGATCGTCCCGGACACCGTGGCCGGCCCGGGTGCCTCCGCTCCGGCGCGCCGCCCCACCGCCGTACCGCGGGTACGGAGCACGGCGTGAGGACGGGGCTCCGGGCGCCCGCCTGGACCGCGACCCTCGCCTGGAAGGCCGCCGTCTTCATCGCGGTGATGTGCTGCGCGCTCGCCGCGCTCCTCGGCGTCCTCGTCCATGTCTCCGTCACCCGCCAGACCGTCGACGCGGCCCGCGCGAAGGCGCTCTCCCGGCTGACCGACGTCGTCAGGACCTACGAGGCGGGCGGCCCGCTCCCCCGGTTCGCCGGGGTGGACGCCCCCGGTCTGCCGGAGCCGCTGCGCGCGCTCGCCGAGGGCGGGCGGCGCGGCACGATGGTCGCCGACTTCCGCGGCCGGCCCACCATGTGGGCCGCCGGGCCCGCCGACGGTCACGCGCTCGCCGCCCGGGTCGACTACTCCCTCAGCCGGTCCACCATCACCCACCTGGACCGGTCGATCCTCGGTTCGTCCGTGCTGGCGATCGGCGCGACGCTCCTCGTCGGCGCGTTCGCCGTCACCCGGGTGACCCGGCGGCTGCATCTCACGGCGCAGGTGGCGCGCCGGATCAGCGCGGGCGATCTGGACGCGCGCGTCAACGACCCCCGTACGCGGACCGGTACGGCGACGGGGTCCCCGCGCGCCCGGGACGAGGTCGCCACGGTCTCCGGCGCGCTGGACACCATGGCCGCCACGCTCCAGGGGAAGCTGCTGAGCGAGCAGCGGTTCACCGCCGATGTGGCGCACGAGCTGCGGACGCCGCTGACCGGTCTGTCGGCCGCCGCCGAGCTGCTGCCCGAGGGCCGGCCCACCGAGATGGTGCGGGACCGGGTCCGCGCGATGCGCACGCTGACCGAGGACCTGCTGGAGATCTCGCGGCTCGACGCCCGTACGGAGACGGTCGACCTGGCGGTCCACGCGCTGGGGCCGCTGGTCGAGCGGGTGGTGCGGGCGGCGGCGCACACCGTGCCCGGCACCACCCCCGCCACCACCGGGCTACGGATCGTCAGGGACGCCTCCGTCGAGACGGACCGGCGGCGGCTGGAGCGGGTCCTCGGCAACCTCGTCGCCAACGCGCACCGGCACGGACGCGCCCCGGTCACCCTGACCGTGGACGGTCCCGTCGTGACCGTACGCGATCACGGTGCGGGCTATCCGGCCTATCTGCTGGAGCACGGGCCGCAGCGTTTCCGTACCGAGGGCAGCGGCGTCGGACACGGCCTCGGGCTGACCATCGCCGCCGGACAGGCCGCGGTGATCGGGGCCGAGCTGGTCCTCCGCAACGCCCCGGACGGCGGCGCGCTGGCGCGGATCACGCTTCCGGTGTACGAAGCGCCGCCCGGCACCCCACCACTTGAAGGTTTCTGACGGTTTGTGCCGTATTGCGGACCTTGGACGGCGGCTCTAGCGTGACCACACGAGCCGCCTGCCGGAATCACCGGCTCCGCGTCCCCTTCAGGTCCGATCAGCCGGATCGGTTCGGTCGATCCGGTCGGTTCAGCCCGTCCGGCCGGTTCAGCCCGTCCGGTCGGTTCAGCCGATCCGATCAGATCGGTCCGTTCGACCAGGTTCAAGGAGTCACCATGTCCCCGCGTTCCCTCGGCCGTACCGCCGTCGCACTCCTCGTCACCACCGTCACCGCCGCGACCCTCGCGGCCACCGCCGCCGTACCCGCCGCCGCGCGCACGGCCGGTGACGAGCCGGCAGCCACCGCGCCGGCCGCCGCCGACGCGCCCCGCGCCGTCCCCGGCCGGTACCGGGGCGAGGTCGTCGCCAAGACCGGGCTCATCCTCCGCGACAAGCCGACCCGCGCCAGCCGGGACATCGGTGAACTCCCCTACGGGGCCATCGTGCGGATCTTCTGCAAGGTGGAGGGCGGCTCCGTGGACGGCAACGACCACTGGTACCTCCTCGCCGACGGCAGCTACGCCTGGGCCTCCGCCCGCTACATCCGCAGCCTCGACGAGATCCCGCACTGGTGCTGACGGTCCGCCCGGAGAGGCGGCGTGCCCTGCATGACTCCGCATAAGCGGACATAAGGCGCGCCGCCTTGCTACGTTGCGGGGCATGACCGCAACGAGGGCGGACGCTCCGCCGCCCGAGCCACGTCTCCCCCGGCGCCGCGGCGTCGAACTCTCCCTCCTGCTCAGCGCCGTCCTCATCTCCGTCTTCGGTTATGTCGCCGTCGGCCTCGGCAAGGACCACGCCGTCCCCCCGGACGCGCTCGGCTACGGCGCCGGCCTCGGCGTGCTCGCGCTCCTCGCGCATCTCGCCGTCCGGCTGCGCGCCCCGTACGCGGATCCGCTGCTGCTCCCCATCGCGATGCTGCTGAACGGGCTCGGCCTCGTCCTGATCTACCGGCTCGACCTGGAGACCCCGGACGACCGGGCCGCGCCCACCCAACTCGTCTGGTCCACCCTGGGCGTGGCGCTGTTCATCGCCGTCGTCGTGTTCCTGCGCGACCACCGGGTGCTGGCGCGGTACGCGTATCTCTCCGTCGCCACCGCGCTCGTCCTGCTGGTGGTGCCGATCGCCTTCCCCGCCGTGAACGGGGCGAAGATCTGGATCAGGTTGGGCGGATTTTCCTTTCAGCCCGGCGAGTTCGCGAAGATCCTGCTCGCCGTCTTCTTCGCCGCGTATCTCGCCGCGAACCGCAACGCCCTGACGTACACGGGCCGGAGGTTCCAGTTGCCCATGGGGCGGGTCCTCGGCCCCCTGGTGGCGATCTGGCTGCTCAGTGTGCTGGTCCTCGTCCTCGAACGGGATCTGGGCACCTCGCTGCTCTTCTTCGGGCTGTTCGTGGTGATGCTGTACGTCGCGACCGGGCGCACCGGCTGGATCGCCGCCGGGCTGCTGCTCGCCGCGGTCGGCGCCTACGCGGTCGGCTCCCTCGAACCGCATGTGCACAGCCGCGTACAGGACTGGCTCCACCCGTTCGCGTCCATCGCGGCGGGCCAGGGCCCCGGTCAGCTCGCCCAGTCGCTCTTCGCGTTCGCCGCGGGCGGGATGTTCGGTACGGGGCTCGGGCTCGGCCGGTCCATCCTGATCGGCTTCGCCGCCAAGTCGGACTTCATCCTGGCGACGGCGGGCGAGGAGCTGGGGCTGGTCGGGCTGACGGCCCTCTTCCTGCTGTACGCGCTGCTCGTGGCCCGCGGTTTCCGCACCGGACTGGCGCTGCGCGACCCGTTCGGCCGTCTGCTCGCCATCGGCCTCTCCTCGATCCTGGGCCTCCAGGTCTTCGTCATCGCGGGCGGGGTGATGGGGCTGATCCCGCTGACGGGGATGGCGATGCCGTTCCTGGCGCAGGGCGGCTCGTCCGTCGTCACCAACTGGATCATCATCGCGCTGCTGATGCGGCTCAGCGACCCGGCCCGCAGACCGGAGCCGGAGCCGGGTCCTGAGCCGGGTCCTGAGCCGGAACCCGCGCCCTTCCCGGACCCGGCCTTCGAAGGACCGCGATGACCCGCTGCATCCGCTGGATTGCCGCCTTCTTCCTGCTCCTCCTCGCGGCGCTGCTCGTCAACGCGGCGAGGATCCAGGTCGTCGACGCGGACTCCCTCGACCGCAACCCCGCCAACCGCCGGGACACCGTGGCCCGCTACGCGCAGCAGCGCGGCGACATCCTCGTCGACGGACGGACCGTCACCGGCTCCCGGGACACCGGGCAGCATCTGCGCTACGAGCGCACGTACCTCCAGGGCCCGCTGTACGCGCCCGTCACCGGCTACGCCTCCCAGACGTACGGCACGACCCTCCTGGAGAACGCCGAGGACCCCATCCTCTCCGGTACGAGTCCGATGCTCGCCCCGTTCCCCTTCTGGAACGACCTCACGCGCGGCCGGCAGCCCGGCGGCGATGTCGCCACCACGGTGAAGGCGTCGATGCAGCGCGCCGCGTACGAAGGGCTCGCGGGGCGGCGGGGCGCGGTCGCGGCGGTCGAGCCGTTCAGCGGGCGGATCCTGGCGCTGGTCAGCAGCCCGTCGTACGACCCGGGGGTGCTCTCGGGCACGGGCGGGGACGTGGCGGACGCGTGGGCCCGGCTGAACGGCGAGCGCGCGCAGCCGATGCTCGACCGGGCCATCCGGCAGACCTATCCGCCCGGCTCCACCTTCAAGATCGTGACGGCGGCGGCGGCGCTGGACTCCGGGACGGTCGAGGACCCGGACGCGCCGACCGACATCGCGGAGCCGTATGTCCTGCCGGGCACGGACACCACGCTCCCCAACGAGGCGGAGGGGTGCGACCGGGCGTCGCTGGCGTACGCGATCCAGTGGTCCTGCAACACGGTGATGGCCGGGCTCGGGGTGCGGACCGGGCAGTCCGCCATGCTGGAGACGGTACGGAAGTTCGGCTTCAACGACACCGGGATCAGGATCCCCTCGGGGGTCGCCGCCTCGAACTTCGACACCCGGATGAGCGGGGACCAGCTCGCGCTGTCCTCGATCGGGCAGTTCGACACCCGGGCCACACCGCTCCAGATGGCGATGGTCGCGTCGGCGGTCGCGAACGGCGGCGACCTCAAGTACCCGTACCTGGTGGACCGGACGCTCACCTCGGACGGCTCCGTCGTCTCCCGTACGGGACAGCGTTCGTACGCCCGCGCGATGAACCCGCTCACGGCGCAGCGGCTGCGGACGATGATGATCGACACGGTGGAGGACGGCACGGCGTCGAACGCGGCGATCGACGGGGCGACGGTCGGCGGGAAGACCGGGACGGCGCAGCACGGCGTGGACAACACCGGTACGCCATACGCCTGGTTCATCGCCTGGGCCCAGTCGGGCACCTCGGGCCGGCCGGCGGTCGCGGTGGCGGTGGTCGTGGAGGACGCGGAGGCGAACCGGGCGGACATCAGCGGCGGGGGCGACGCGGCGCCGATCGCGCGGGCGGTGATGGCGGCGGCGCTGCGAGACTAGGGGCCGTGGTGGACCCGGGGGCTCACGGAGCCGGGGGCATAGACCCGGGGGACTCATGGAGCCCGGGGATTCATGGAGTCGGCGGTTTCATGTACCCGGGGGACTCATGGAGCTGGGGGGTGCCCCTATGGGTTTCGTCAAGGGAATCGGGCTGCGTTTCGGTGAGTGGCAAGACAGCATGGCGTGATGCCTGACCTGCTGTGGGATGACGTGAAGAGCTTCTTTGCTCCCGACCTGATGGGGTCACTTCCGGACGTCCGCGTCCCGGATACCTCGGTGGAGGACTGGCAGGCAGTGCTTGATCTCGTTCGGTCGCAGGGGTGGTCGTGCGAGTACTCCGAGGATGGTGTTGCGGTCCGGCTGCCGAGAGCTGCGGACATGCTGGCCCGCGGCGAGGGTGCCGACGTGTTGCTGAGGGTCTGGCCGGTCCCTGGATTCCTAGTGATCTTTCGGGCGTATGAGGCTGGCTCGGTCGACTTCGACGTTGATCTGCGGGAGTTGCAGGGGCAGGACGGCGTGGATGTGCTGTGCCGTCTGCTGCGGGCAATAGGGCGTCGGCTCGGCAAGCCGGTGTTGCTGAGCCCGGAGTCTGATCCACTCCACCCGGTTCTCGGCTTCGACGTCGGGGCCGACCGTGTGGTGCTGCTGGGTGACCCGCAGGTCATGTGACGGCCGCTTGCTGCGGCTCGTAGAAGGTGCCGTCGCGGAGCATCGCGAAGAGCACGTCGGCTCGTCGTCTCGCGAGGCAGAGAAGGGCTTGAGTGTGGTGCTTGCCCTGCTTGATCTTCTTGTCGTAGTAGGTGCGGGAGGCGGGATCGGCCAGGGCGGCGAACGCGGAGAGGAAGAACGCCCGTTTGAGCTGCTTGTTTCCGCGGCGGGAGGGTTGTTCTCCGCGGATCGAGGAGCCCGAGCTGCGGGTGGCCGGGGCGAGGCCGGCATAGGAGGCGAGGTGGGCGGCGCTCGGGAACGCGCTGCCGTCGCCGACGTCGATGAGGATCCTGGCTCCGGTCCTGACGCCGATCCCCGGCATGGACGTCAGGACCTTGGAAAGAGGGTGGGCATCCAGCAGTTCCTCGATCCTGGTGGCCAGGAGTTTGCGCTGGTCGAGGACGGCGCTGAGGGAAGTGGCGAGGCTGGGCACGATGAGTGCGGCCGCATCGGTGCCGGGAACGATGACGGTCTGCTCGTCCAGAGCGGTGAAAATGTCCTCAACCAGGCGCTCGGCCATCCGCGGGGCCTTCGGACGTATGAGGGTGATCAGCCGTCGGCGTCCGGCCTTGCGTATCTGGGCCGGGGATCCGAACCGTTCCAGTAGCGTCAGGACGGCAGGGTGCTGGATGCGCGGGCCCACAACTCGCTCCAGGTGCGGGTGGATCTGGGTCAGCAGCCCGCGGAGCCGGTTCGCGACCCGGGTTGCCTCACCCGCGAGGTCGTCGTCGAAGCCCACGATCATCTCCAGTTCGGCGATGGTCTCGTCTTCGAGCTCGAGGGCGCGGAGGGTGTGCGGCATCGCCCGGGCCGCGTCCGCGATGATGAACGAGTCCCTCGCATCGGTCTTGGCCTCGCCGGGATAGAGATCGGCGATCCGCCGCATCGTCAGCCCTGGCAGGTAGGCGACCTTGCAGCCCGCGTCGCGGGCCACGGCCAGTGGCAGGGCGCCGATGGAGGCGGGCTGGTCGACCACGACGAGCACGGTGCCGTGCTTCGCGATCAGCTTGGCAAACACCTCGCGGAGCTTGGGTTCGCTGTTGGGCAGCCGCTTGTCGAGGGCCTTCTTCCCGGCCGGGGTCAGCGCCGTGGCGTGGTGTTCGCCCTTGCCGACGTCCAGGCCGAGGAAGGCGCCGATGTCACTGGTGTCGATCACGTGCACTCTCCGGTCGTACGTCCCCGGCCTTACCTGCGGCACCAGCTGCCGGCATCCACATTACGAAGAGCCTCCCAACTTCCCGAAGGAGTCGGTGGTCATGCCCCTAATCAGCGGTCTACCAGTGCCTCCGGGAGCGGTGACACCACCCCCCGGATCATGCGAACTACAGGGGGGAGCAGTCATGCCGTCCCGGAGGCCGGGCACCCCATTGCGGGGCTGATCAAGAAGGTAATGGGGGACTCATGGGCGAGGCACCGGAGCCTGTCGCGGAATCGCTCGCGCGGATCGGGCGGCGCGATCCCGCGCTGCACGCCTTCCTCGACGTCTGGGCCGAGGAGGCCGGGGAACGGGCCGCCCGGGTGGACCGCGCGCTGCCGCTCGCGGGCACGCCGTTCGCGGTGAAGGGGCCGTCCGGGATCCGGTCGTACGCGGCGGGGCGGCTGATCGCGGCGGGCGCGGTGCCGGTCGGTTCGACGGCGGTGCCGGGGCCGGGCACGTACTGGCAGACCTGGGGTCAGGGGCGGCACGGCCGGACGGTCAACCCGTACCGCGCGGACCGTACCCCCGGCGGCTCCTCGGCGGGTTCCGCCGTGGCGGTCGCGGCGGGCATGGTGCCGCTGGCGACGGGGAGCGACGGCGCCGGTTCCGTGCGGATCCCGGCCGCGTGGTGCGGGGTCTTCGGGCTGAAGACGACGAACGGTCTGCTGCCCTCGCCGGACCGTACGGGGCTGGCCTCGGCGGGTGTCCTCACGGATACGGCGGCGCGGGCCCGGGGGTGTCTGCGGTGGATCCTGGACGGCCTCGGGGAGGCGCCGGCCGACGGCCTCGCGGACGTCCCGGCCACCCTGCCCGTACCGGCGGTGTACTCGCCGGATCTGGGCTTCGCGGAGGTGGACCCGCAGGTCGCGGCGGTGGTCCGGGCGGCCGTGGAACGGCTGGAGACGGCCGGGGTGATACGGCTCGACCGGCGCCGCCGGCCGTTCGCGCTGCTCGATCCGTGCGAGACGTGGAAGGCGATACGGGGCGGCGCGCGGCCCGAGGTGCCGGGTGAACGGGCGGCGGCGGGAGGGGCGGTGGAGGTGCGGGCGGAGAACGACCGCCGTCTGGACGCCCTGTTCGCCCGTACGCCGCTGCTGCTCACCCCCGCCACCCCGAACCGCCCGCATGGCCACGAGGGCCCGGGTGAGCTGTACTCCACGGCGCTGACCTGGGCGTTCAACGTGAGCGGGCATCCGGCGGCCAGCATCCCCGCCGGGTTCACGGCGGACGGCTGCCCGGTGGGGCTGCAACTGGTCACGGAGCGGCGGACGGAGGCGGCCCTCCTCGACATCGCCGTCGCGGCGGAGGCGGCGCTGCTCGCCCGAACCGGGGCACCGGCTACGCCAGTGGCTCGCACCGCTCCCGCCACTGCGCCGGTACCGAACCCGTCCCCGTACGGGCCGCGACGATGCCGCCCGTGATGGCGCAGGTCGTGTCGGTGTCGCCGAAGCCCTCCGCCGTGGACCAGAGCGCGGCCGTCAGGTCGTCGCGGTGGCGGGCCGCCGTCCACACGGCGAAGGGAACGGTGTCGTCGGCGCGGATCCGCCACCCGCTGCCGAGGAGTTCCGCCGCCTCCCGGGGCGCGGTGGTGAAGGGCAGCGCCGCCGCGCGGGCCAGCCCGTCCCGTACCGGACCCTCCGGGGTGGCGCGGGCGACGGCCGCGACGGTGAGTTCGGACCGTACGGACAGGGCCGCCGCCACGGCGACCGCCACCGCGCCCGCGATGCCCTGCGGGTGGGAGTGGGTCACCTCGGCGGACCGGACGGCCTGACGCGTGACCTCGGCGAGGTCGTCCGCGAACCGGGCGCCGAGCGGCGCCACGCGCATCGCCGCGCCGTTGCCGAGGCTGCCGCCCTCGAAGAGGCCGGGCGCCAGCGTGCGCCAGTCCTGCGGCCGTTCGAGGAGGGCGGGCAGCAGCATGTGCATGCCGTGGCCGTAGCCCCGGCCCGCGTCCGCCTCGTACCCGAGGGCGAACGCCGAGGCCAGCCGGTCCTGTTCGACGGTGCCGTGCTCGTCCAGGACACGGTGGAGGGCGAGGGCCATGGCGGTGTCGTCCGTCCAGGGCCACTCCAGCTCCGGGGGTGTGACCCGGGCCGCGATCTCCTCCAACGCCCGGTCGTGGTCGCGGAAGAGAGGGAACCAGCGTTCTCCGAAGGCATCGCCCAGAGCGAGCCCTTCGAGGCTGCGGCGGGCGGCTTCGCGGTCGGCACCTGTTCGTGGGGCGGTCATACGCACCATGGTGCCGCGCGGCGGTGTTTCTTCGGGCTTTTATTCGTTATGGGGGCGCACAGGCACCGATTTCGTCGTTCCGGCGGACGATCTCACGGTCCGTGGGCCGCACTGCGGTGAGCCGCATGCCCATGACGGCGTGGACGGGGATCTCGCGGCGCTCGCGATGCTCCTGGAGGAGCCGGGGCCGGAGCCGGAGCCGGTGGCGGCGCTGCCGCTCGCTTTCACGCGCGCGCTCCGAATCCACCGGGGCGGTCGGCGTGCAAGGGATCGGCATCCAGGGATTGACGCCCTTACTGACAAGTAGTCTCATAAGAGGTGACCGCCGGTAACACCAGCCAGCCGTGACCGTGAGGTGCGCCCGCCATGACCCCAGTGACCGAACGCGACGTGCAGCTCCTCCGCGATGCACTCGGCCCGGGGCCCCGCCCCCCCAAAGTGGGCGCGCGGCGGCGCCAATACACCCCCCAACCAACCCTACGCCCCCCCACGGGACGCGGCAGGGTGGCCCCCCCC
>NZ_JBHZDA010000011.1:5081-20747 GCF_042755665.1 Streptomyces sp. NPDC059142 | reverse complement strand
CCGCTTGCCCCGGTGCCCCCCTCGCGGCGCCCCCCCCCCTGCGTGGCGGGCCCGCCCCGCGGCGCCCCCCCCCCCGCGGCCCCCCGCGGCTCCTCGAAGCCTCCACCAAGCACTCCTTCGACCCCGACAGGGAACTCGACTGGGACGCACCGCCCGAGGACGGGAAGTGGTACTGGCCGCCCGAGCTGGTCTCGCTGTACGACACACCCCTGTGGCACACCATGTCCGAGGAACAGCGGATGGACCTGGCCCGGCACGAGGCCGCCTCGCTCGCCTCCCTCGGCATCTGGTTCGAGATCATCCTGATGCAGCTCCTGGTCAGGCACATCTACGACAAGCCCGTGACCAGCAGCCACGTCCGCTACGCGCTCACCGAGATCGCGGACGAGTGCCGGCACTCGATGATGTTCGCGCGGCTGATCGAGAAGGGCGGGGCACCGACCTACCCCGTACCGGGCCGCTACCACAACATGGCGCGCGTGCTGAAGACGGTCTCCACCACCCCGGGCTCCTTCGCGGCCACGCTCCTCGGCGAGGAGATCCTGGACTGGATGCAGCGGCTGACGTTCCCGGACGAGCGGATCCAGCCCCTCGTACGCGGGGTGACCCGGATCCATGTCATCGAAGAGGCGCGCCATGTGCGGTACGCACGGGAGGAGTTGCGCCGCCAGATGGTGACGGCGCCACGCTGGGAACAGGAGTTCACCCGGCTCAGCTGCGGCCAAGCGGCCAGGGTGTTCTCGGTCTGCTTCGTCAACTCGCAGGTATACGAGAACATCGGCCTCGACCGGCGCGCGGCCGTCGCCCAGGTCCGCGCGAGCGGCCACCGCAGGGAGGTCATGCAGTCGGGCGCGAAACGCCTGACGGACTTCCTGGACGACATAGGCGTCCTACGCGGTCCGGGCCGCAAGCTGTGGCAGTCCTCGGGCCTCCTCGCCTGACCAGGGGCGGCCCGACCAGCCGGTTCGGGCGGGGCCCGCCCCCACCCGACCAGCGCCCCCTCAGGCCGCCGAGGCGCTCGTCTCCGGCCCGATCCACACCACACGGGACGCGCATCCGTCACCGCGCCCGAAGTACCGCGCCACGTTCTCCGGCGCGGCAAGGCGCAACTGCCCGCCGCCCCCGACCCGCGTGACCTCGGCTCCGCCGCCCTCATGCGCCAGCCCCCAGGCGACGACGGCGGCGTCACGGCCCCATTCGCCTTCCCCGTCGCGGTATTCGACGACGACGGCGAAGAGCCTGGGCGCGGTATCGCGCACGAGTGCGTACAACTCCTGCTCGTAATCGAACGAGTTCAGGGCGGAGTCCTGCGGCTTCCTGCCACCGTGCGGCAACGGCGTCTCGGCGCTGAGCTGCGTAGGCTCCGCCAGCAGGCCGAGCTGACAACCGCACAGGCGGGCGCGCTCGACGGCTCCTCACAGCCCCGCATCAGCAGCATCGAATCAGGGCGCTACGCGGTGGGCGCGGACCGAGTTCGCGCCCTGGCCCGGAGCTACAGCTGCACTGATGAGGCGTACATCGAGGCGCTGGCAGAAATGACGGGAGGGCGCACACGTGGATGGTGGGACGAATACCGCACGTTGATGCCGCCGGGCGCTCTCGATCTGGCCGAACTCGAACACCACACCACCTCGATGCGAACCTCAGCCATGGGCCACATTCCCGGGTTGCTCCAGACCAGGTCCTACGCCCACGCCGTCATCAGCGATGTCGTGCCGCCGTTCGCACCCCATGAGGTGGAACACAGGGTCTCGTTCCGGATCAAACGGCAGGTTGCGGTGTACGGAGAGAAGCCAAAGCCGATGACGACCGTCCTTCACGAGGTCGCCCTGCACATGGGGTTCGGCGGCCCCGAGGTGACCCGGGCGCAGCTCATGCACCTGCTCGAAGTGAGCGAACTGGAGCACATCACCATCTCGATCGTCCCTTTTGGGGCAGGCACGTTCCCGAGCGCCGGAACCGGCATCTACTACATGGCCGGGGCAGTTCAGGCCCTGGACACCGTTCAGCTCGACACGGATCACGGACTGACGTTCCTTGATGCACCGCCGCAGTTGGCAAGGTATCGGATCATCCTGGACCACATTGAGCGTTGTAGCCTCAAACCATCAGAGTCCCGAGATCTGATCCGCCGCGTTGCGGCAGCGTTGTAAGAAGGGAAATGCGCATGGCCGCCCTCCACTGGCAAAAGTCCTCCTACAGCGGCGATGGCAACGCCTGCATCCACGTAGCCGCCGCCCCCGACAGCACCATCAAGCTCATCGAGAGCGACGACCCCGACACCACCCTCACCATCACCCCCGACAAACTCCACGCCTTCATACGCGGCGTCAAAGCCGGAGAGTTCGACCACCTCGCCTGAGCGGGGCAGCCCACCACCACGAGGCCGGCATTGAGCCCGCCACGTTCGTCGGCACGAAATGCCCGTTCGGGCGCGCCCCCGAGCCGCCGCCCTGCGCCAGACTGGGACCCGTGAGAAGCGAAAACACCCCCTTCGCCGGTGGCCCGCTCGACGGGCGGGTTCTGCCTGTGCTGACCGGGCCGACCGGGAATCCGCCGAAGTGGTACGAGGTTCCCGTGCCGGCCGCCGACGGTGGCGCGCCCACCGTGTACGCGTACCGGCGTGAGCCCGCCGGGTACAGCAAACGGCTCGGGATCCAGCGCGGCTGGAAGTACGTGTACGTCCCTGAGGGGCGGGGCGAGCGGGGCCCCAGGTGGCCGTGGTCGAAGCCTCGGGGTTCCGGGGGTGGCCTCCCGCAGGGGTGATGTCCTTGCGCCACCTCGCCCATTTGTCGGCTCTTCTCATCATCCGACGCCTCGTCATCTCTTAGTACTGGACGCCTTGTCCCGCAACCGGAGGTGATGGCGTGTCAGGAAGAGTGCTGCGATCCGTCTGTACGGCCGCGCTGGCCACCGTGACCCTCCTCGTCGCGGTGCCGGTCCCCGCGTACGGCGCCCCGGGGCCGACCCCGGCCGTACCCGTACCCGTACCCGTACCGTCGGCATCGGCATCGGCATCGGCATCAGCGGCGGTGGACGGCCTCGGGGCGCCTCCCCGTACCGTCTCCGGGCTGCTGGGGCGGCTCCAGCTTCTCTACCGGCAGACCGAGCAGGCGACCGAGGCGTACAACGCCACCGAGGTCGAGCTGATCCGGCAGCGCGTCGAGGCGCGGAAGCTGGCGGGGGATCTGGCGCGGGCGCGGGCCGCGCTGGAGCGGAGCCGGGGGGACGCGGGGCTGTTGGCGCGGCGGCAGTACCAGGGCCAGTCCGACCTCTCCGACTATCTGCGGCTGCTCCTCTCCCCCGACGCCGCGCACCTCCTGGACGACGGCCATCTGCTGGAGCGGGTCGCCCGGTCGCGGGCCCGTACGATGCGGGGGCTGACGGCCGGCGAGCAGCGCGCCGAGGCGCTCGCGGGCGCGTCCCGTACGGCTCTCGACCGGCAGCGGCAGCTCGTGGCGCGGCAGAAGAAGCAGCGCGACACGGTCGGTTCCCGGCTCCGGCAGGTCGAGAAGCTGCTCGCCTCGCTCAGCGGTACGGAGATCGCCTCGATCGCCGCGCTGGAGAGGTCCGGTACGGAGCGGGCCCAGCGCGAGCTGATCGGCTCCGGCGCCCTCGGGAACACCACCGGCGCGGCGGGACCCCCGGGCGCCCCCGGCGGGGCACCGGGCATGCCGTCCGCGGCGGGCGGCCGGGCGGTGGAGTTCGCCGCCGCGCAGATCGGCAAGCCGTACGAGTGGGGCGCGGAGGGGCCCGGTTCGTACGACTGCTCGGGGCTCACCTCGCAGGCGTGGGCGCACGCCGGGCTCGCCATCCCCCGTACCAGTCAGGAGCAGTGGCGCGACCTCCCCAGGATCCCGCTGCACGAGCTGCGCCCCGGCGACCTGGTGGTCTACTTCCCCGAGGCCACACATGTCGCGATCTACCTGGGCGACGGCATGGTGATCCAGGCACCGCGCCCGGGGGCCCATGTCAAGGTCTCCCCCATCGCCGCGAACCCCCTGCTGGGCGCCGTACGCCCGGACCCGGACGGCGCCGCGCTGGCCCCGGGCGCGTACAGTCCGCCGCCGCTGCCGCAGGGGGCGACGGAGGGGTCCGACGCGGGCTTCGGGGAGAGCTGAGGGGCGGCCCCGGGCGCCCTCACACGGAGGCCAGGTAGGCGGCTGTCTTCTCCGGGTCGTAGAAGAAGTGCTCGAAGTCCGACGGGTCGTCGAAGCCGTTGGCGAAGCGGTCCGCGACCCGCTGGTGCCGCGACCCTGCGGCGATCAGGTCGAGGACGTGCCGGGGCGGGGGGCTGAGCATCGCGTTGGTCCACCTGGTGGCGTGCCGCGCCTGTTCCCAGAACCGGTCGAACGCCGTGCGCATCCACGCCTCGTCGAACGGCTTGTCGCCGTGTTCCACGATGGAGTCGAGGTACGAGGCGGCGCACTTCGCGGCCGTGTTGGCGCCCTGGCCGGTGATCGGGTCGTTGGTGACGACGACGTCCGCGACGCCGAGGACGAGCCCGCCGCTCGGGAGCCGGCCGACCGGTGTGCGTACCGTCGGGGTGTACCGGCCCGTGAGGGTGGAGCCGGCGTCGGTCGGTTCGGCCTTCGTGGCGCGGGCGTACTCCCAGGGGGTGAAGCGTTCCATCAGCCGCAGGGTGAGGGCGAGGTGTTCGGCGGGGTCCTTGATGCCCTGGAAGACGTCGAGCGGGCCGCCGGGGATCCCCTCCCAGAAGAGGATGTCCGCGCGGCCCGAGGTGGTGAGGGTCGGCATCACGAAGAGTTCGCCGACGCCCGGCACCAGGTTGCAGCGGACCGCGTCGTACGCGGGGTGCTCGGGGCGCGGCCCCAGCCCGTGGACGTAACTGACCGCCAGCGCGCGCTGCGGGGCGTCGTACGGGGAGCGGGCGGCGTCGCGGGGGAAGAGCGAGACCAGTTCGCCCTTGCCCGCCGAGATCAGGACCAGGTCGTACGTACGGGAGAAGTGGTCCAGGTCGGAGACCGCCGCCCCGTGGATGACCAACTGGCCGCCGCGCCGCGCGAAGGTGTCCAGCCAGCCGGCCATCTTGACGCGCTGGTCGACGGATTGGGCGTACCCGTCGAGCGCCCCGACCCAGTCGACGGCGCGCGCGGAGTCCGGTCCGGCGACGGAGACGCCCAGCCCCTCCGCGCGCGGCGCCTGCGCCTCCCAGAAGTGGAGACCGAGGTCGCGTTCGTGCTGGAGGGCGGTGTCGAACATGACCTGCGTGGACATGACCCGGCCGGACCGTATCTCGTCCGCCGTGCGGTTGGACATGAGGGTGACCCCGTACCCCCGCGCCAGCAGTCCGAGGGCGAGCTGGAGCCCGGACTGGCCGGCTCCGACGACGAGTATCTTCCGCATGGGGGCGCTGTCTCCGTTGCGTGGGTGGTGCGGCGGCGTACGCCAGGAGGCGTACGGGCGCGCGCGGCGGCCCGGACGCGGCGACGGCGCCGGCCCGGGCCCTACTCGGGAGAGAACTGCAACGCGTGGCGCACCAGTCCCAGCAGCGCGTCGACGGCCGTGCTCCGGTCCCGCGCGTCCATGATCATTACAGGGATGCTCGACGGAATCGTCAAGGCGTCGCGTACATCGTCCGGTGCGAACTCGTCGGTGCCGTCGAAGCGGTTGACCGCCACGATGTACGGGAGTCCGCAGCTCTCGAAGTAGTCCAGCGCCGGGAAGCAGTCGGAGAGGCGGCGGGTGTCCGCCAGCACGATCGCGCCGATCGCGCCGCGCACCAGGTCGTCCCACATGAACCAGAAGCGCTGCTGGCCGGGGGTGCCGAAGAGGTACAGGACGAGGTCGTCGTCGAGGGTGATGCGCCCGTAGTCCATCGCGACGGTGGTGGTGAGCTTGTCGGGCGTCGCGCTGAGGTCGTCGATGCCGGCGCTGGCCTCGGTCATCAGCGCCTCGGTCTGGAGCGGGGGGATCTCCGAGACCGCGCCGACGAAGGTCGTCTTGCCCACGCCGAACCCGCCCGCGATCACGATCTTGGTGGAGATCGGTGCGCGGGTACGGTCCTTCTGCCAGGCCTGGAGCTTCTCCTCGGGCTCGGGTGACGACCCGGACTCCGGTTCGGGCTCCGCCTCCCCTACGCGTTCGGATACCGGCTCCCCTACGGGGTCGGGTCCGGTTTCCCGTACGGGCGCCGGTGCGGCCTCCCGTACGGAAGCACGCCCGGAGGCGGCGGTGACGTCCGATACTTCGGTGACGTCAGAGACGGCGGAGTCCACTCAGCACCCTTTCCAGCAACGCGTGGTCCGGCTGTTCGGTCTCGTGACCGGTTCCGTACACACGGATCTTTCCCTGATCGGCCAGGTCGCCGAGGAGTACCCGGACCACGCCCAGCGGCATCTTGAGCAGCGCCGAGACCTCGGCGACGGTACGCATCCGCCGGCACAGCTCGACGATGGCGAGCATTTCCGGCATGACGCGGGACGGGGCCCCGCCGTCCGTCAGTTCCCTGCGGACCTCGCCCGGTTCGAGCGCGGCCACGAACGTCTCCACCTGGAGGACGTGCCCGGAGCGGGTCCGTCCGCCGGTCAGCGAGTACGGGCGCACACGGGTGGAGGGCCCGCGGTCCGCGCCGCGCACCGGCAGCCGGCGCGCGGCACCGGCGGCCGGGGTCATCCGGTTCCCTCCACCGAGGCCCGCAATTCGTCGCGCAGCTCCGGGGTGAGCTTGTGTCCGGCCCGGCCGACGAAGAGCGCCATGTGGTAGGCGATGACGCTCATGTCGCAGTCGGGGGTGGCGTGCACGCCGAGGAGTGAACCGTCGCTGATCGCCATGACGAAGACGCTGCCCTCCTCCATGGCGATCATGGTCTGCTTGACGCCGCCGCCGTCCATCAGCTTCGCGGCGCCGAGGGTGAGGCTGCCGATGCCCGAGACGATGGTGGCGAGGTCCGCGCTGGAGCCGCGCGGGCCTCCCTCGTGGGCGGCGGAGGCGGCGGCCGCCTCGGCGGTTCTGCCGGGGTCGGAGGAGAGCAGCAGCAGTCCGTCGGACGAGACGACGGCGACCGCGTGGACGCCAGGTACCTCCTCGACGAGGTTGCTCAAGAGCCAGTGCAGATCACGGGCCTCGCTGCTCAGCCCGTACGTGCCTGTGTCTGTGCCTGCGCCGGTCGCAGTCAACTGCGTGCCTCCTTGACTGTCTCCCCCGTCGTCTCTCCCGTGTCCGTCTCCGGAGTCCGCTCCGAGGGTGGGGTCTGCTCCGTGGATCCCGCCTCGGCGTCCGTTTCCGCGTCGGCGCCCAGTTCCGCCGCGACATCGCGGCGGCCCTCGATCACTCCCTGCTGGAAGCCGCCGAGCCTGCGTCGCAGGGCCTCGGGGTCGACGCTGCCGGTGCGACTGGTGGGCGCGGCGGCGGGCTTGAGGACGCGAGGGGTGCGCTTGGGGAGCCCTTTGACGGTGAGGGATCCCGCGCCCCGTCCGGCGCCGTCTCCGGCGCCGCCTTCGACGGCGGTGTCCGGAGCCCTGGGGGGAACGGAAGGACCGGGGTTGTGGGGGGTATCGGGTGAATCAGGGGTGCCGCCGGGGGCGCCGGCCGTGCGGCCGGGCCCGGCGGGCTGTGCGGGCGGCCTGGGCAGCCGCATCTGGAAGGTGTCCTGGTCGGCGCCGGTGGCGCGCGGCGCGGTGTCGGGGACGCGCTCGTGGCGGTCGGGGCCGATGCCGTACGGGGCGGTGTCGGGCTCCGTACGGTCCGCCGCCGCTTCCGCCGCGGGGGCCGGGGCCTGGGCCGGTACGGGTGCCTGGGCCTGGGTCCGGCCCTGGGTCTGGCCCTGGGCGGCGGCACGTTCGGCCTCGGCGCGCTTCGCCGCCTCCGCGCGGCGGATCGCCGCCTCGGCGGCGACCACCAGCGGGTCGCGCTCCCCGTCCTTGTCCCGGGCCCGGGACGTACGGGTGGGCAGGGCGGCGGGTGCCTCGGCCGCCGCCGCGGCGGGCGCGGCGTCGGGCTGGACGGTGACCGGCGGTACGGGCGCGGGCGCCACGGCGGGCAGCAGCGACGTGGGCAGGACGACGATCGCGGCGACCCCGCCCTGCTGGTGCTCCCGCAGCTCGACCTGGACGCCGTGGCGCGCCGCGAGCAGCGCGGCGACGCGCAGCCCGAGCCCTTCGCCCTCGCCGCCCCGGGGCCCGCGCGGCGGCTCGCCGGGGCTATCCGGGTCGGCGAGCCGCGCGTTCAGCTCGGCGAGCCGTTCCACGGACATCCCGATGCCCTGGTCCTGTACGGAGAGCATCACCTCGCCGCTCTCCAGCATCCAGCCGGAGAGCCGCACCTCGGTCTCGGGCGGCGCGAACGACGCGGCGTTCTCCAGCAGTTCCGCGACGAGATGGCTCAGGTCGTCGGCGGCGAAGCCGGCCACCTGGGTGTGCGAGGGCAGTTCCTGGATGACGACGCGCTCGTACCGCTCGATCTCGCTGACGGCGGCGCGCAGCACGTCCACGAGCGGGACGGGCCCGGTGGGGCCGTGGCCGCGGTCGTGGCCGGCGAGCACGAGCAGGTTCTCGCTGTGGCGCCGCATGACGGTCGCCATGTGGTCGAGCTTGAAGAGGGTGGCGAGCCGCTCCGGGTCCTGCTCGCGGTCCTCCAGGCCCTCGATGACACCGAGCTGCCGCTCGACCAGGCCGAGCGTGCGCAGCGAGAGGTTGACGAAGGTGTGGTGGACGGTGTGGCGCAGCCGCTGGAGCTGGGCGGTGAGTTCGGCCGTACGGTCCTGGAGTTCGGCGCGCTGCTCGTCGACCTTCTCGCGGGCGCCGAGCAGATCGCTGCGGTCGCTGTCGAGCCGTTCGGCGCGGCCCGCGAGGTCGAGCAGCTTGAGGTGGAGGGCGTTGACGGACCGTACGACCTGCGCGAACTCGTCGTTGCGGCCGGTGAAGCGGATCGGTTCCTCGGTGGCGGGCGCGGCGGAGAGCCGGGCGGCGCCGAGGCGTACGACCGCGAGCGGCCGGGTGAGCGTACGGGCGACGGCGGTGGAGACGCCGACCGCGATGATCAGGCAGCCGCCGAGGAGGGCGATCTGGAGTTCGAGGCCGGTGACGTCGTCGTCGCGGATCTGGGCCAGGCGCTCGATCTGGCCGGCTCCGAGGCTCGACTCGACGCCGCGCATCTGGTCGATCCGGGCGGAGAGCGCGGACTCGACCTTGTCGTGGTCGGCCTTGCGGTCGGACTCGGAGAGTTCGGGCCGGTCGGTGAGGCGGGTCAGATAGCTCTCGGCCGTCTTGACGTCGGCTCCGGTGACGGTGGAGGTGAGGGATTCGCGGGCGGCGGTGTCGGCGCTCTGGTCGAAGTCGGCCAGCGCGCCGAGTTCGCGGACGCGTGACTTCTGGGCGTCGGCGCTGAGTTCGTCGCGTACCTGGTCGTTCTTCTTGCTGTCGGCGTCGGCCGACGACTCGACGGGCAGCCCGGTGACCGGGTCGTACTGCGGGGCCGTGGTGGTGGGGCCCGGCACGGCGAGCGCGGCCAGCAGCAGCCCGCGGGTCGCGGACGCCTGCTCGACGGCGCGGCCGAGGGCGGCGGGGGCGCGGGTGCCGTCGGCGGCCTCGGGCGGGGTGTTCTCGGCCAGCTCGTCGGCGAGGGCCTGGAGTTTGGCGATGACCTCGGAGTACGCGCGGTACGCCTCCATCGCCGAGCCCTTGCCGGTGAGGGCGGCGCGCCGGATGGAGGGGACGGTGGAGAGGTCGCGCAGTAGTCCGGGGGAGGCCGAGGCGGCGGTGCGGATCTCGTCGATCTGGCGGTCGACGCGGGCGCTGCGCGTCTCGGAGATCGTGTACTCGGCCTTCTCCTCGTCCGTACCGCCGGGCTGCTCGTCGCGGCCGGCGGCGATGTAGACGACGACCTCGTCGCGTTCGTCCGCGAGGGAGTGGCTGAGGGTGACGGCCTGCTGGTTCAGCTCCGCGAGGGTGACCAGGTTCTGGGCGTCCTTGAGGTCTGCGGACGCGGTCAGTACGGCGGGGGCGCCGGCCACGACGACCGTGATGCCCACGAAGGCGACCCCGGCGACCAGCCGGTTGCGTACCCGCACTCGGCGTCCTTCCGGAGGCTTCACCGCCTCTGCCCGCGCCGTGGTGGCCGCTGTGGTGGCCTCACCGGCCGTGCCGGTACCGGTAGGTGTCACAGCGCCGTTGGCCGTGACACTGTTGCCCCGAGGCCGCTTCTTCTGCACCGGTGCTCGCATTCTTGACTCGTCCGCCCATGAAGCAGAGGTGACGGCCGGTCCGGTCTGTTCAACGCGGTAACCCCACCCCCACCCCTGGTTTGGCTTTCGGCTGCCGACCATTCCAGCGCTCCGGGGAGGAAGGCGCGCATCGGCCGCTCCGCCACCTGGACGAGTGAACATCACGACGAGTTGGCGAACAACTCTTCCCCGCCGGGCGGCTGCTGGAACACGGCATGCCAGGTGGACCTTCCGGGCGGGCTTTGGCAGGATGCCCGCCCGCAGCTCGCCGGGGCCGCCCGTACCGCCGGAGCGGTCCGCTCCGTCCGCTCCTCCGACGCTCGGACACCCTCTCATTCTGACCGAATCACAGCGGTTGACCAGGCGCGTCGAGGAGACCGACATGTCGTGTGGGGAATGTGAAGGATTCCTGCGGGAGGTGCGACGGGTCAGGCACACTGGTGCCCATGCGCGTCGAACAGGCCACCTCCCCCGGTCACGCCGCCCGCCCCAATGAGGACTGGGCAGGCGTGGCGGTGCCCGCGGCGGGCGAGGGCGGTGCGCTGGTGGTGCTGGACGGGGTGACACCACCCGCAGGTGACGACGGTTGTGTGCACGGCGTGCCGTGGTTCACGGCCAGGCTGGGCGGGGCGCTCCTGGAACTGTCCGGTTCACGACGGGATATGACGCTGGCACAGGTACTCGCCCGTTCGATCGGCCGCACGGCGGACGCTCACCGGGACACCTGTGACCTTTCTCACGCACGTACTCCGCAGGCCACCGTCGTCCTGGCGCGCTGGGGCCGGGACACGGTCGAACATCTCGTGCTCTCCGACTCGACCCTGCTGCTGGAGTCCCCGGACGGGGCGGTACGGGCGGTGCTGGACGACCGTCTGGACCGCGTCCCGCGCGAGGTGCTGCGCTCGGTCGCCGCGACGGACGCCCTGCGCAACGCGGAGGGCGGCTTCTTCACGGCGGCGGCGGACCCGTCGGTCGCGGAGCGCGCCGTGACTGGCCGCACCCCGGCGGCGGAGGTACGGACCCTGCTCGCGCTGACGGACGGCGCGACCCGGTGGGTGGAGGTCTTCCGGGAGGGCGGCTGGGCGGACTGTCTGGCGCTGGTGCGCAAGAGCGGCCCGCAGGAGCTGATCGACCGGGTGCGGGCGGCGGAGTCGGCGGATCCGGACGGGACGGCGTTCCGCAGGGGGAAGACGAGCGACGACGCGACGGTGACGTACGTGGAGCTGTGAGCGGCGGCAGCGCCGCCCCGGGGGCCGCTCTGGTCCGGGGCGGCGCGGGTCCGGGGGCTCAGCTCTCCCCGATGGCGCGGGGGTGGCTCGGCGGTGGCTCAGCTCTCGGCGGTGGCGTTGAGCTGGTGCAGCAGGCGGGCCAGTTCGGCGATCTCCGTACGGTCCCAGCCGGCCAGCTTCTCCACGTACCGCTCCCTGCGCGCGCCCCGGACCCGGCGGAAGCGGTTCCCGCCCTCGTCGGTGATACGGATGAGCCAGGCGCGCCCGTCGGCGGGATCGGGCTCTCGGCTCACCAGCCCCAGCTCCTCCAGGGCGCGGAGCTGACGGCTCATGGTGGCCTTGCCGACGCCGAAGTACGCGGCGAGTTCGGTGGCCCGCTGGGCGCCGCCGCTCTCCAGGCGCAGCAGCAGCCCATAAGCCGCCGGTTCCAGATCCGGATGGACCTCGCGGGCCATTTCGCCGGAGTTGGCACGGGCGCGGCGGAGAAAGACCGCCAGTTCCTGTTCGAGGGCGAGGAATTCGTGGTCCACACCACTCGTCCCGGCAAGGTCCCGTTCCGGTTCCGTACCGCTTCCGTGCACGTCAGCAGCCATCGCGCGCTTTTCCGCTCCTGAAAGTTTCTTTCGCAGACGGCTATTGCCGCAGCTTGTTCAGTATTTCAGGGGTTTATACCAACGGCACCGGCGTGGCACCCTTCCGCCGTCCGGGTCTACGTGCGTAGCTTCAATACTGACATGTTCACTCCACTGACATGTCGCCAGGTCATGATCTCCCCCCACCGAGGTCTTCGGAGGCACACCCATGCCCGTCCCCAGATCCCGCGTTTCAGGCCGCTCCAGGGTCGTCGCGGCCGCCGCCCTCCCCGCCACTCTCGCCCTGCTCCTCGCTCTCCCCGGTGCGGCGAGCGCGGCCCCCCACCCGGCGGACCCGCCCGCGGACATCCCCACGCGCGGCTCGGCCCACATGGGCATGGGCGTCATCGCCCACGACGGCCAGGGGCCGCTGCCCCGGGACGGCCGTGCCGCCCAGACGGAGGGCGTCGACGTCTCCAGCCACCAGGGGAACGTCGACTGGCCGGCCCTGTGGAACAGCGGGGTGAAGTGGGCCTACGTGAAGGCCACCGAGGGGAACTACTACAAGAACACGTCCTTCACCCAGCAGTACAACGGCTCGTACAACGTGGGCATGATCCGCGGCACGTACCACTTCGGTACGCCCAACGACTCCAGCGGCGCCAACCAGGCCAACTACTTCGTGGACAACGGGGGCGGCTGGTCGCCCGACGGCAGGACCCTGCCGGGCGTCCTCGACATCGAGTGGAACCCGTACGGCGCGACCTGCTACGGCAAGACGGCGTCGCAGATGGTCGACTGGATCCGGGACTTCGCGAACACCTACCGGGCACGCACCGGCCGGGACGCCGTGATCTACACGGCGACGAGCTGGTGGAAGACGTGCACGGGCAACTACGCGGGCTTCGGCACCACCAACCCGCTCTGGATCGCCCGGTACGACACGACGGTCGGTGAGCTGCCCGCCGGGTGGGGCTTCCAGACGATCTGGCAGTACACGTCGACGGGGCCGATCGTGGGCGACCACAACCGGTTCAACGGGGCGCTGGACCGCGTACAGGCGCTGGCCAACGGCTGACCCGCCGTACGCAGGAAACCGCCCGGCCCCTCGGTCGAGAGGCCGGGCGGTCAGGTGACGCCGGGCGGTCCGGGCGGTCCGGGCGGTCCGGTCGGTCCCGGGAGCCGGGGAGCCCGGTGGACCCGGGCGGTCCGGTCGGTCCCGGGAGTCCGGGGCCACGGCGGACCCGAGGCCCGGCGGCCTGGATCAGGCCGCGGGGATCAGGCCGGGGAGATCAGGCCGCCGCGGGGACCCGCACCTCCGCCGGGGCGAGCGCCAGCTCCAGGACCTGGCGGACGTCCGTCACCGGGTGGACCTCCAGCGTGTCGAGGATCTCGGCCGGGACGTCGTCCAGGTCGGCCTCGTTCCGCTTGGGGATCACGACGGTCGTGATGCCCGCGCGGTGGGCGGCCAGCAGCTTCTGCTTCAGCCCGCCGATGGGCAGCACCCGGCCGGTGAGCGAGACCTCGCCGGTCATGGCCACGTCCGTACGGACCTGACGGCCGCTCAGCAGCGAGGCCAGCGCCGTCGTCATCGTGATGCCCGCGCTCGGGCCGTCCTTCGGCACCGCGCCCGCCGGGAAGTGGATGTGCACGCCCCGGTCCTTCAGATCGGCCACCGGCAGCTCCAGCTCCGCGCCGTGCGAGCGCAGGAAGGAGAGCGCGATCTGCGCCGACTCCTTCATCACGTCACCGAGCTGTCCGGTCAGGGTCAGCCCCGAGCCGCCCGTCTCGGCGTCGGCGAGCGACGCCTCCACGAAGAGCACGTCCCCGCCCGCGCCCGTGACGGCGAGTCCGGTCGCCACCCCCGGGACCGCCGTGCGGCGCTCCGCCGGGTCCTGCGCGGACTCCGGTACGTGGTGCGGCCGTCCGATCAGCCCGCGCAGATCGTCCGGGCCGAGGGTGGACGGCAGCTCGCGGTCGCCGAGTTCGTGTTCGGCCGCGATCTTGCGGAGCAGCCGGGCGATGGAGCGTTCCAGGTTCCGTACGCCCGCCTCGCGGGTGTACTCGCCCGCGAGCCTGCGCAGCGCGCCGTCCTCCAGGGTGACCTCGCCGGGCTCCAGGCCCGCGCGCTCAAGCTGCCGGGGCAGCAGGTGGTCCCGGGCGATGACGATCTTCTCGTCCTCCGTGTAGCCGTCGAGCCGCACCAGCTCCATACGGTCGAGCAGCGCCTCGGGGATGGCCTCCAGGACGTTGGCCGTGGCGAGGAAGACCACGTCGGACAGGTCGAGTTCGACCTCCAGGTAGTGGTCGCGGAAGGTGTGGTTCTGTGCGGGGTCGAGTACTTCGAGCAGGGCCGCGGCGGGGTCGCCGCGGAAGTCGGAGCCGACCTTGTCGATCTCGTCGAGCAGGACGACCGGGTTCATCGAACCGGCCTCCTTGACGGCCCGGACGATACGGCCCGGCAGCGCGCCGACGTACGTACGCCGGTGGCCGCGGATCTCCGCCTCGTCCCGTACGCCGCCGAGCGCGACCCGGACGAACTTCCGCCCCATGGCGTGCGCGACGCTCTCGCCCAGCGAGGTCTTGCCGACCCCGGGCGGCCCGACGAGGGCCAGGACGGCGCCGCCGCGCCGGCCGCCGACGACCCCGAGCCCGCGGTCCGCGCGGCGCTTGCGCACGGCCAGGTACTCGGTGATGCGCTCCTTCACATCGTCCAGACCGGCGTGTTCGGCGTCCAGGACGGACTGGGCGCCCTTGATGTCGTAACTGTCCTCGGTCCGTTCGTTCCACGGCAGTTCCAGGACGGTGTCGAGCCAGGTGCGGATCCAGGAGCCCTCGGGGCTCTGGTCGGAGGAGCGCTCCAGCTTGTCGACCTCCTTGAGCGCGGCCTCCCGTACCTTCTCGGGGAGGTCGGCGGCCTCGACGCGGGTCCGGTAGTCGTCGGACTCGTCCGCCCCGTCGGCGGCCCCGCCGTTCAGCTCGCGCAGCTCCTTGCGTACGGCGTCGAGCTGGCGCCGCAGCAGGAACTCGCGCTGCTGCTTGTCGACGCCTTCCTGGACGTCCTTGGCGATGGACTCGGCGACGTCCTGCTCGGCGAGGTGTTCACGGAGCTGCTGGGTGGCGAGCCGCAGCCGGGCGACCGGGTCGGTGGTCTCCAGCAGGGCGACCTTCTGGGCGGTGGAGAGGAACGGCGAGTAGCCGGAGTTGTCGGCGAGCGCCGAGACGTCGTCGATCTGCTGGACGCGGTCGACCACCTGCCAGGCGCCGCGCTTCTTCAGCCAGTCGGTGGCCAGCGCCTTGTACTCGGTGACCAGCTCGGTCACGGCGCCGGGCAGCGGCTCGGGCGCGCTCTCGTCGACGCCGATGCCCTCCACCCAGAGGGCGGCGCCGGGCCCGCTCGTACCGGCCCCGATCCGCACGCGGCCCCGGCCGCGGATCAGCGCGCCCGGGTCCCCGTCGGAGAGCCGGCCGACCTGCTCGACGGTCCCGAGCACGCCGGTCCCGGCGTAGCTCCCGTCGATACGCGGCACGAGCAGCACCCGGGGCTTGCCCCCGCCGCCCGCACCGTCGCCGCCCCCGTCCCGGGGGGGGCCCTGGGGGGGCGACACCGCGGCGCGGGCCACGGCGGCGGGCACATAGTGAGGCCCCACCAATCCCGGGCACACCAACACCGAGCCGAGGC
>NZ_JBHZDA010000011.1:0-5071 GCF_042755665.1 Streptomyces sp. NPDC059142 | reverse complement strand
CGAGCACGGCGGAGGCGGCGTCGGCCACGCTGCCCGACCCGGCGGAGCCGTCACCTGTCTCTTATACACAACTCCCAGCCCACCAGACGTTAATCAATCTCGGGGGGGGGGGGGGGGGGGGGGTGTGGCGGCGGGGCGCGCGGGGGCGCCCCCCCCACGGCGGCGCGGACCTCGGCGTCGGACAGATCGAGCGGCACGACCATGCCGGGCAGCACGACCTCGTCGTCGAGCGGCAGTACGGGAAGCGTGAGCGGTGTGGACGTGGAAGCCATGGTCTCCCCTTCGGCGTGAACAAGGCGGTGGAGCGGCGGTCGTACGAGGTCCGGGCGAGCAGTCGCCGCAGCAGCCGTACGACACAGACGATCAAGCAAGTTGAGCTATACCGACTCAATGCTTATGAGCCGAGGATTGTTCCCCTGCCGCTGTTCGCTCTGAGCGATCGCTCCGCGCCCTCTGCGTGACCCCACCCCGCGCCGCCGGGAGACGGGGCACCATGACCCCATGGACGGCGACCGTGGGCTGCGCTCCGACGGGACGATCGCCCGCGAAGGCGCCCTGGACCGGGTGACGGCGCCGTTCGCCCCGGTCGTCGGTGCCGCGCGCGCCCGGATCGCCGCGACGTTCGGCGCCCGTCTGCACAGCGCCTATCTGTACGGCAGCATTCCCCGTGGCACGGCCGTCCCCGGGATCTCCGACCTGGACCTTCAGCTCGTCCTCCACGACGAGCCCACCGAGGCCGACCGCGCCGACGCCGCGGCGGCCGGGGCCGCGCTCGACCGCGCCTTTCCCCAGATCGACGGTGTCGGCACCCTGCTGACCGGCGTCCGCGTCCTGCTCGGCGACGTCGAACGCCACGAAGCCGGATTCTTCGTCGCCTGCCTCTGCACGCCCCTGCTCGGCGACGACCTCGCAGAGCGGCTGCCCCGGTACCGCCCCACCTCCCTGCTCGCCCGCGAGACCAACGGCGACCTCGCCCTCGCGCTGCCCCGCTGGGACGCTGCGGCCGCCGCGGCCACCACGGACACCGATCGCCGGGCCCTGAACCGCCGGGTCGGCCGGCGTCTCGTCCGTACGGGATTCACTCTGGTCATGCCCCGCTGGGGCGGCTGGACCAGCGATCTGGACGAGTCCGCCGAGCTGTTCGGCCGCTATTACCCCGGGCGCGCCGGGCAGATGCGCACCGCCGCCGCCCTCGGCCGCACGCCGTCGGCCGATCCGGCGGCGCTCGCTCCGCTCGTCGGGGATCTGGGCCCGTGGCTCGCCGCCACGTACACCTCCGTGCACGGCGAGAAGGCGCCGCGTCCGGCGGCCCTCCGAGCCGTGTGAAACGGGGCGGGCCGACAGGGGCGCCGGACCACTGCTCGCCTCCGCCGCGATCCGGACGGGCATGTACACGCACAGCGACGAGCTGGAGGCGTACGGCCGTACGCCCCCGGGGGCCCCACGGGCGCCGCTCGGGGCGGTAAACCGGATTGTTCTGGTCCACCCCTGCCGACCAGGATGTCCCCACCGGCCGTCACACCGAGGGAGAGGCGCCAGCATGTCCGTACCCGTCCCGGATTCCGGTCCCGTCACGCTCGACCGTCGTGAGGGGCCCCATGGCGAGGTCGTCCTGCGGCGGCGGGGCGAGGAGCTGGAGATCATCGCCAATGGCTGCTTCCTGATGGACACCTCGGACGGCCGCTCGGAGCGGCTGCTGGTCGACGCCGCGCTCGCCGCGCTCGCGCCGGCCGCGGGCTCCGGGGACGCGCGCCCCTCCGTGCTCGTCGGCGGGCTCGGCGTCGGGTTCTCGCTCGCGCACGCCGCCGCCGATCCGCGCTGGGGGGCCATCGCCGTCGTCGAGCGCGAACAGGCCGTCATCGACTGGCACCGGGACGGCCCCCTTACGCGCATTTCGGGCGCCGCGCTCAATGATCCGCGCGTTGTGATCCATCACACCGATCTTGTGAAGTACGTACGAACGACCACGGAGCGTTACGACGCGCTCTGTCTGGACATCGACAACGGGCCCGAGTGGACCGTCACCGAGGACAACGGGAGCCTCTACTCCCCGGCCGGACTCGCCGCGTGCCACGGCCGGTTGAAACCGGGCGGTGTCCTCGCCGTATGGTCGGCGAACCCCTCCCCGAGATTCGGCGAAGCATTGCGGAATGCCGGATTCACCGGGGTAAGGGAGGAAGAGATCCAAGTTGCCCGGGGAGTGCCCGACGTGGTCCATCTCGCTGTTCGCACTGCGTAGCCGGAACCCTCCCGCTGCCTCTACGCTGCTCCCCACACATGAATGTGCATACTTCATGCACAGATCGCGGATCAAGGATCGCGGAACGCGTACCAGGGGCGGGGCGATGGAGCAGACACACACCAGCCAGAACGGGGTCGCGGCGACGCCCGGCGCCCAGCGCCGGGTCCTCGTCGTCGAGGACGACGCGACGATCGTCGACGCCATCGCCGCCCGGCTGCGGGCGGAGGGGTTCCTCGTACAGACGGCGGTGGACGGGCCCGCGGCGGTGGACGCCGCCGAGGCCTGGCAGCCGGACCTGATGGTCCTCGACATCATGCTGCCCGGCTTCGACGGCCTGGAGGTCTGCCGCCGCGTACAGGCGCAGCGCCCGGTGCCGGTGCTGATGCTGACGGCGCGGGACGACGAGACCGACATGCTGGTCGGGCTCGGGGTCGGCGCCGACGACTACATGACCAAGCCGTTCTCCATGCGGGAGCTGGCGGCGCGGGTGCATGTGCTGCTGCGCCGGGTGGAGCGCGCGGCGCTCGCCGCGGTGACGCCGCGCAGCGGCATCCTGCGCCTGGGCGAGCTGGAGATCGACCACGCGCAGCGCCGGGTGCGGGTGCGCGGCGACGACGTGCACCTGACGCCCACCGAGTTCGACCTGCTGGTCTGCCTGGCGAACACACCGCGCGCCGTCCTCTCCCGGGAGCAGTTGCTCGCCGAGGTGTGGGACTGGGCGGACGCCTCGGGCACCCGTACGGTCGACAGCCACATCAAGGCGCTGCGCCGGAAGATCGGCGCCGAGCGGATCCGTACCGTCCACGGGGTCGGCTACGCCCTGGAGACCCCGGCGCCATGACCCGGCCGGGGGACGCGGGAGGCCGGGACGGTGACGGGTACGGTCCGCGCGGGCGTGCGGGCTCCCGGAGTCCGCGCGGAGGCGGGGGCGCCGGGGAGCCGCGGGAGCGCCGGCGGATGTTCGGCGCGTCGGACCGGTCCCTGCCGCTCTTCTCCATCAAGTCCAAGCTGGTCACCCTGGTCGTCGTCTCCGTCCTGATCACCACGGGGCTGCTGATCGTGGCGTCGCGCACGGAGACCGAGCTGCGCTTCATCACGGTCTTCTCGATGATCGCCACGCTGCTGATCACCCAGTTCGTGGCGCACGGGCTGACCGCGCCGCTGGACGAGATGAACACCGTCGCCAAGGGCATCTCGCACGGCGACTACACGCGCCGGGTGCGCGCGGACCGCCGGGACGAGCTGGGCGATCTCGCCTCCACGATCAACCGGATGGCCGACGACCTGGAGGCCGAGGACCGGCACCGCAAGGAGCTGATCGCCAACGTCTCGCACGAGCTGCGCACGCCCATCGCGGCGCTGCGGGCGGTGCTGGAGAACGTGGTGGACGGGGTGTCCGCCGCGGATCCCGAGACGATGCTGACCGCGCTGCGGCAGACCGAGCGGCTCGGCCGGCTGACGGAGACGCTGCTGGACCTCTCGCGGCTCGACAACGGTGTCGTACCGCTGCGCGCGCGGCGCTTCGAGGTGTGGCCGTACCTGTCGGGCGTGCTCAAGGAGTGCAATCTGGCGTCCGCCCACCGCAGCCATGTCGCCGGTTCCGGGTCCGGGAACCACGCCCGTACCGATGTCCATCTGCACCTCGACGTCTCCCCGCCGGAGCTGACGGCGCACGCGGACGCGGAGCGGCTGCACCAGGTGGTCGCGAACCTCGTCGACAACGCGGTCAAGCACAGTCCGCCGCACGGCCGGGTGACGGTGCGCGCCCGGCGCGGGGAGGCGCCCGAGTCACTGGACCTGGAGGTCCAGGACGAGGGGCCGGGCATCCCCGAGCAGGAGCGTCACAAGGTCTTCGAGCGTTTCAACCGGGGCACGGTCGCCTCCCCGCACGGACCCGGCAGCGACGGCGGTACGGGGCTCGGTCTGGCGATCGCGCGGTGGGCGGTGGATCTGCACGGCGGACGGATCGGCGTGGCCGAATCGGCTCGCGGCTGCCTGATACGGGTCACCCTTCCGGGCGTACCCCGGGCACACGCTTGACGTAGGGTTCGAGGGAAAGCACATGATCTCCGGGTACGGAGTCGGGGACGAGCGGGTAACAGGGCCGTGGACCCGCCGTGACTGGGGAGTGGCCGATAAGCGATGTCTTCGGTCACATGCCCCTGGCACTGCGGAACCTGGCTTGTTTCCCGCCATTTCATACGCCGAAACCCGTCGTCGGATGTGACTTGCACGACGATGGCATGCCCGGCCTGCACCTCAGGGCCTGGTAGGCGTAGCCTTGATTCCCGCTGTCCATCACCTTGTGAAGCGGAAGAGGGCGGTTCACGCCGTGTCGTCTCAGTCCCCCAGTAACGCGAGCATCTCGACCGACGAAGCGGGTCAGGGCACCAACCCTGCCGCCGCCTTCGGAGCCAATGAGTGGCTTGTCGACGAGATCTACCAGCAGTACCTCCAGGATCCGAATTCGGTCGACCGTGCCTGGTGGGACTTCTTCGCCGACTACAAGCCGGGCACGCCCGGCGCGTCGGGCAGGTCCGAAGAGGCCACCACGCCCCCTGCGGCCGTCCCGGCCCCGCAGGCCGCCGCGGCCCCGGCACCGGCTCCGGCGAAGGCGGCCCCGGCCGCCGCTCCGGCCCAGGCCGCTCAGGCTCCGGCGCCCGCTCAGGCACCGGCACCGGCGAAGCCCGCCGCCGCGCCCGCCCCCGCGAAGGCGGCGCAGGCCCCGGCGCCCGCCAAACCCCCCGCCGCCGCGGCGAACCGCGAGCCCCCCCACAGCCCCCCCCCCCCCCACGCGCCCCCCCCCCCCCCCCTCGGGCAGCGTCTCGC
>NZ_JBHZDA010000010.1:107108-116439 GCF_042755665.1 Streptomyces sp. NPDC059142 | reverse complement strand
GGGAGGGGAGGTCGGGTCTCTCCTCGAAGCCCGGAGTCTCCTCGGTCACGCCGCACCGTCCTTCCTGGGCTTCTCGTCGTCGACGATCTCGGCGTCGACGACGTCGTCCTCGGGCTTGGCCTGGCCTTCGCCGGCCGCACCCTCGGGACCGGCGGCGCCGGACGCCTGGGCGTCCGCGTACATCGCCTGTCCGAGCTTCTGCGAGACGGCGGCGACCTTCTCCGTGGCGGTACGGATCTCCGCGGTGTCCTCGCCCTTCAGCTTCTCCTTGAGATCGGCGATCGAGGCCTCGACCTCGGTCTTGATCTCGCCGGGAACCTTCTCCTCGTTGTCCTTGAGGAACTTCTCCGTCTGGTAGACGAGCTGCTCGGCCTGGTTGCGGGTCTCCGCGGCCTCGCGGCGGCGGTGGTCCTCGTCCGCGTACTGCTCGGCCTCTTCGCGCATCCGGTTGACCTCGTCCTTCGGCAGCGAGGAGCCACCGGTGACGGTCATCTTCTGCTCCTTGCCGGTGCCGAGGTCCTTCGCGGCCACGTGCATGATGCCGTTGGCGTCGATGTCGAAGGCGACCTCGATCTGCGGCACACCGCGCGGCGCGGGCGGCAGACCGGTCAGCTCGAACATACCGAGCTTCTTGTTGTACGCGGCGATCTCGCGCTCGCCCTGGTAGACCTGGATCTGCACCGACGGCTGGTTGTCCTCGGCCGTCGTGAAGATCTCCGAGCGCTTCGTCGGAATCGTCGTGTTCCGCTCGATGAGCTTGGTCATGATGCCGCCCTTGGTCTCGATACCCAGGGACAGCGGGGTGACGTCGAGGAGCAGGACGTCCTTGACCTCACCCTTCAGGACACCGGCCTGGAGCACGGCGCCGATGGCGACGACCTCGTCCGGGTTGACGCCCTTGTTGGCCTCGCGGCCACCGGTCAGCTCCTTGACGAGCTCGGCCACGGCGGGCATACGCGTCGAACCACCGACGAGCACCACGTGGTCGATCTCGGAGAGCTGGATGCCCGCGTCCTTGATGACGTTGTGGAACGGCGTCTTGCACCGGTCCAGCAGGTCGGCCGTGAGCTGCTGGAACTGGGAGCGGGTGACCTTCTCGTCCAGGTGCAGCGGGCCCTCGGCGGACGCCGTGATGTAGGGGAGGTTGATCGTGGTCTCGGTGGAGGACGACAGCTCGATCTTCGCCTTCTCCGCGGCCTCGCGGAGACGCTGGAGAGCCATCTTGTCCTTGGCCAGGTCCACGCCGTGGCCGTTGGCGAACTGCTTCACCAGGAAGTCGACCAGACGCTGGTCCCAGTCGTCACCACCGAGGTGGTTGTCACCGTTGGTGGCCTTCACCTCGACGACGCCGTCACCGATCTCCAGCAGCGAGACGTCGAACGTACCGCCACCGAGGTCGAAGACCAGGATGGTCTGGTCGTCCTTGTCGAGACCGTAGGCCAGCGCGGCGGCCGTCGGCTCGTTGACGATGCGCAGCACGTTCAGGCCCGCGATCTCGCCGGCCTCCTTCGTGGCCTGGCGCTCCGAGTCGTTGAAGTACGCCGGGACGGTGATCACCGCGTCGGTGACCTTCTCGCCCAGGTACGCCTCGGCGTCCCGCTTCAGCTTCTGCAGCACGAAGGCCGACATCTGCTGGGGGTTGAAGTCCTTGCCGTCCAGGTTGATCTTCCAGTCGGTGCCCATGTGGCGCTTGACCGACCGGATGGTCCTGTCGACGTTCGTGACCGCCTGGCGCTTCGCGACCTCGCCGACGAGCACCTCGCCGTTCTTGGCGAAGGCGACGACGGACGGCGTGGTCCTGGCGCCCTCTGCGTTGGTGATGACGGTGGGCTCGCCGCCTTCGAGAACGCTGACGACGGAGTTAGTCGTGCCCAGGTCGATGCCGACCGCACGTGCCATTTCGATTCCTCCAGGTGACTTGAGTGGAACAGGCTCAAGGATGCATCACAGATTCCACGGAGTCAAAGGACCTGAGCCGAGGAGACTCAATTATTGTGCGCCCGCCCTTGCGGCAGCGGGTCCGCGCCCCTCGGACCGGCGGCTTCCCGGGGCGCCTACCGGACCCACACCGCTCCAGCATGCGATCGTTCCCCGACAAAAGCCATAAATCGCTCAGAGAACGGTCAGATGTGGCCATGAAGCGACATACACCCTGGCAGACACCCCGGACCTTCCCGCGCCCGGCCTTACCGCGCCGGGTCCCGCACCTGGCCTTACCGCCCCGGGTCCCGCACCTGGCCCGGCGCCTCGCGGCGCACCTCGAACCCAAACGGCTGCTGGACCTGACCCTCGGCCCGGTCCTGCTGGTCCTCGCCTCGCCCGTGCTCGCCGTCGCCGCGCTCGCCCTCGCGCTCGGCCGCCCGGCCGGCGGCGTTCTCGTACGCGACTACCGCACAGGGCTCAACGGACACCCCTTCCTCCTGAGTTCCCTGCGCACCCGCCGCTTCCGCCTCGACCTGCTCTCCCGGCTGCCCCACGTCGTACGCGGCCACCTCTCGCTGGTCGGGCCCGCCCCCCTGGAGTTCGGCTCCCCCGCCGCGGCGGCGCCCTGGCGGCAGCTCGTACGGCCGGGGCTGACCGGGCTCGCGCAGGTACGGCGCCGCTCCGGACTGCCGTGGGACGAGGCGCCCCTGCTGGACCAGCACTACGTGGAGCACCACTGGATCGGCCTCGACCTGGCGATCCTCGTACGGACGCCCGGCGCGCTCGTTCCTCCGGTCAGGGTCGCCTCAGCGACACAGATCACCGGCCCCACGGCTACATTGCGACGGAATAAGTGGGTACCCTCAGCACGAGCTGATTAAGTTACCGCTTAGTACGATCACCTACGCGTGCTGATCCACCCACCCTCGCAGGCCCGAGGAGCCCCCGAATGCAACTCGCCGCGATCATCGTGTCGCTGGTCCTGACCGTGGTCGGCGTCGCGCTCATCGGCCGCGCCGTCGCGCAGATCTACCGCTTCGTCCGACTCGGCCGGCCGGTGCCCGAGGGGAGCCGCACCGACGACCCGAAGCAGCGCAGCCTCACCCTGGCCAAGGAGTTCGTCGGCCACACCCGGATGAACCGCTGGGGGGTCGTCGGCGTCGCCCACTGGTTCGTCGCGGTCGGCTTCCTGACGCTCGGGCTGACGATCATCACCGCGTACTGCCAGCTCTTCCAGGCGGACTTCGTCCTCCCGGTGCTGGGCGGCTGGCTGCCGTACGAGATGTACACCGAGTTCATCGCCCTGGCCACGACGGTCGGCATCCTCGTCCTGATGGGCGTCCGACTGGCGAGCCTGCCCTCCCGCGCGGGCCGCAAGTCCCGCTTCACCGGCTCCAAGCTGGGCCAGGCGTACTTCGTCGAGTACGTGATCCTGGTGATCGGCCTCGCGATCCTCACCCTGCGCGGTCTGGAGGGCGCGATCCACGGTGTCGGCCACTACGAGGCGGCGTACTTCGTCTCGTACCCCTTGGTCGCCGCCTTCGGCGGGCTGAGCCTGGCCACCCTCCAGAACCTGGTCTACCTCGCCGCCATGATCAAGCTCGGTACGACCATGGCCTGGGCGATCACCGTCGGGCTCAACACCAACATGGGCGTCGCCTGGCACCGCTTCCTCGCCTTCCCCAACATCTGGTTCAAGCGCGAGGCGGACGGCTCCACGGCGCTCGGCGCGCTCCCTCCGATGACCAGCGGCGGCGAGCCGATCGACTGGGAGGACCCGGCCGAGGACGCGGTGTTCGGGGTCAGCCAGGTCGAGCAGTTCAGCTGGAAGGGCATCCTCGACTTCTCCACGTGCACGGAGTGCGGTCGCTGCCAGTCGCAGTGCCCCGCCTGGAACACGGGCAAGCCGCTCTCCCCCAAGCTGCTGATCATGTCGCTGCGCGACCACGCGCACGCCAAGGCGCCGTATCTGCTGGCGGGCGGCGGCAAGACCGCGGAGGGCGAGGAGGAGGCCACCGCCGAGGCCCTGAAGGACGTGCCCGCGGCGGCCCTCGCCGAGGCCGAGCGCCCGCTGATCGGGACGCTGGAGGAGAACGGCGTCATCGACCCCGACGTGCTGTGGTCCTGCACCACCTGCGGCGCGTGCGTGGAGCAGTGCCCGGTCGACATCGAGCACATCGACCACATCGTCGACATGCGCCGCTACCAGGTGATGATCGAGAGCGCCTTCCCGAGCGAGGCGGGGACGATGCTCAAGAACCTGGAGAAGAAGGGCAACCCCTGGGGGCTCGCCAAGAAGCAGCGCCTGGAGTGGACGAAGGAGGTCGACTTCGACGTTCCGGTCGTCGGTAAGGACATCGAGGACCTGACCGAGGTCGACTACCTCTACTGGGTGGGATGCGCGGGCGCCCTGGAGGACCGCGCAAAGAAGACCACGAAGGCGTTCGCGGAGCTGCTGCACATCGCGGGCGTCACGTTCGCCATCATGGGCGGCGACGAGAAGTGCACCGGCGACTCGGCCCGCCGCCTCGGCAACGAGCCGCTGTTCCAGCAGCTCGGCCAGGAGAACGTGGCGATGCTGAACATGGCGTACGGCGAGGATGACGACGACGCGTCGACGAAGAAGCCGAAGGCGTCGAAGAAGATCGTCGCGACCTGTCCGCACTGCTTCAACACGATCGCCAACGAGTACCCGCAGCTCGGCGGCGAGTACGAGGTCATCCACCACACGCAGTTGCTCCAGCACCTCGTGGACGAGGGCAGGCTCGTCCCGGTGACCCCCGTCGAGGGCCTGATCACGTACCACGACCCCTGCTACCTGGGCCGGCACAACAAGGTCTACACGCCGCCGCGCGAGATCATGTCGTCCGTCCCCGGCCTGCGCCAGCAGGAGATGCACCGCCACAAGGAGCGCGGCTTCTGCTGCGGCGCCGGCGGCGCGCGGATGTGGATGGAGGAGCGGATCGGCAAGCGCGTCAACAACGAGCGTGTGGACGAGGCCCTTTCGCTCAACCCGGACATCGTCTCGACGGCCTGCCCGTTCTGCCTGGTGATGCTGACGGACTCCGTCAACGGCAAGAAGAACGAGGGCCAGGCCAAGGAATCCCTCCAGGTGGTGGACGTCGCGCAGTTGCTGCTCGACTCGGTACGGACACCGGCCGACCCGGAGCCGGACGAGGAGCACGAGAACACGCCGGACCCGGAGCCCGAACCGGCGAAGTAGGACCGTCCCGCGCCCGAGGGGTACGGGCGGGCACAACCATCGGGGGACGGTACGGGTCCAACCGGCCATGCTGACAACTCCGCCGGCCGGTGGGCCCGTCCGTACCCCTCGGGTCCGTCTCGCGGGCCTCGTCTGCGTCCTGGGGCTGGCGGCGGCGTGCGGCGGTCCCGGCTCGCCGCCGGACGGCGGGCCGTCCGAGCCGCCGCCCCCTCCCCCGTCCGCCTCGTCCACCCCCGCGCCACCCGGTACCACCGCGTACTCCGACTTCGACGGCGACGGCGTGAGCGACCTCGTCCTCACCGACTCCGCCGCGACGGTCGACGGCGTCTACGCCGCCGGTCACGCGGTCGTGGTGCCCGGCTCACCGGACGGCCCGGCCCCGGACCGCCACCAAGTGATCACCCAGAACGGTCTGAACCTCGGAAAGGCTGGCCAGGGCGGCGCGTTCGGCGCCTCCGTGACCTCGGCCGACCTCGACGCGGACGGCTCGGCCGACCTGATCACCACGGCGGGCAGCGACACCGTCTTCGTCGTCTGGGGCGGCGGTTCGGGCCCGGCCGGTGACAAGGGCCTCAAGGGCGGGGCCCGGCTCTCCGGCGGCGCGCCGGTGGCCGGCGACTTCGACGGGGACGGGTACGCCGACCTGGTCACCGCGGGACGCTCGCCGTCGACCGCGACGCTGTCGTACGGCCCGTTCAGCCGGGCGGGGACACCCGCGGCCACGGTGCCGCTGGACCTCACCCCGGAGGACGACGGCCCGGAGCCCGGCTCCGAGGGGTACTACACGGCCCGCCTCGCCGCCGCGGGGGATGTGAACGGCGACGGCCGGGACGACCTCGTCGTCACCTGGACCCATGTCTACGCGGACGAGATGCCCGTCCCGCGCGCCACCGCCGTCCACCGCGGCACCGCCCGGGGCGCCGGGGGCGTGTCCGCCGCGTACACCCGCCTCAAGGACGCGGAGGGCAGGGACATCTACGGCGTGGACACGCGTACCGCCGACATCGACGAGGACGGCACGGCGGACGTGGTCGTCGGGAACTCCTGCGAGGTCGTCGGCGAGGAGCAGCGCGCGGACGACGGCAGCCGGCTGACGGTCGTGTACGGCGGCAGGGCGGACCGTGGTCCCGCCCGGAGGCCGACGACGATCGACGGGCGGACACCGGGGCTGCCGGGCGCGCCCGTCTCCACCGGCTGCGGCTTCGGGGTGGCGGCCACGGCGGGCGACATCGACGGCGACGGCTACGCCGACGTGGCCTTCACCGCCCCGGCGAAGGACGGCTCGTCCCTGGTCCTCGCCCTGCGCGGCGGCCCGAAGGGCCTGACCACCACGGGCGTCCAGCACCTCGCGGCCCCTGCCTGGGCGCTCGCGCTGCTGGACATGGACGGGGACGGGGCGGCGGAGCTGGCGATCGTCGAGGAGGCGGGGATACGCGTCCTGCACGGCGGCCCGGACGGCGTGACGGGCACGGGAACGGGCGCGGACACGGGTCTGGGCGGGGGCGCGGGTCCGGGCGGGGGCGCCGACGGGTGGCCGCGCCGGATCGGGCTGTCGGACGTGGGCCTGACACCGGCACCGCGCGACCTCTTCGGCCTGCGCTTCGGCCGCTGAGAACCGCCCGGCCTGGGCACGGCGCGGCGTCCCGCGCACAATGAGGCGGTGCGTCGGGGGCCGGTGAGTACGGATGGGGCGGTTGGGATCATGCGGATACGGCGGATACGGCGGATACGTACGACCGGTGCGACGGCGGGAAGGCCGGCGAGGACGAGGAGCGCGGCGGTCGCCCTCTCCGCCTGTACGGCCCTGCTGCTCCCCCTGACCGCCTGCACCTCCTCCGGCCCGTCCCCGGCCTCCCCCACGTCTCCGGCGTCGTCCTCGGAAGGTTCTGGCGGCTCGGGCGGCTCCGGCGGCTCCACGGAGGCGAAGAACGGCGACACCGCCCCGGGCGCCGGCGCGACGGCCACCGCGCGCCGCGCCGTCCCGCGCGGCAGGGGCAGCCGCCTCCCGGACGACCTGAACGGCGACGGCCACCCCGACCTCGTACTGAACGACCTGGTCACGGCGGCGGGTGACACCTACGGGGACGACGCGGGCATCGGCATCGTGTACGGCGCGAAGGGCGCGACCCCCTTCGACCCGGCCGTACGCCAGACACTCGACCCGCGCGAACGGGGCGCCCGGGTGGACGGGGTGCTGCCCGCGGCGTTCGACGCCGTGGCGGCGTGCGACCTCGACGGCGACGGCTTCGGCGATCTGATCATCGCCACGGACCCGCCGTACAACGGCATCGGGACGCCGCCCGTACCGCTCCAGATCCTCTTCGGCGGCCCGCAGGGGCCCACCGGCCGCGCGGTCGTCCTCAAGATCCCGGCGAAGGCCCGCGCGGGCGACGAGTGGCCCGACCATCCGGTCTGCGGCGACTTCGACGGGGTGGGGGCGGGGGGGCGGCCCGGCGCACCCCGCGCGCGCCCGCCGCCGCTACGCGCGGGCGCCGAGTGCCCCCCCCCCCCGTCTGGGGCCTACTTCTCGGTTCTCGGGGCGGCCCACCGCGCCTCCACCGCGAGCGGCGGCCGAGTCAGCTTCCTGCGCGGCCCGTTCGACCGGACCGGCGCCCCGCGCGCAGCCGCCGCGCCGGTCCCGGGCGGCGGCCCGGTCCTGACGGCGCCGGAGCCGAAGAGCGATGCGAACGGGGACGGTTACGACGACCTCGTCGTCGTGGACCGCCCCCGCGCGCCCGGGGCCGCCGCGCGCGGAACGCTGCTGCTGGGCGGCCCGAACGGACCGGAGCGGACGGGCGGCGCGTACCGCTTCACGGAGCTTCGGAAACCCCCGGCGCCGCGTCTCCCTGGCGTACCGGCGGGAAAGGCGGCCACGGAGGTCCTGCGTGCGACGGACGGCTACCTGGCGACGCGCACGCACCGCGCGGAGACCTCGGACCTGGTGGCGCTCTACGCCCCCGCCGGCTCAGGGGCGCCGGCCTACCGCCCGCACCCCCTGCTCACCTTCAGCACCACGCTCTTCCTGGACTGATGTCCCTGACACCCCTCCCTGGGGACATCCCCCAGGGTTCCCCTAAGGGATGTCACAGCTCGGCCGCAAAGGCCCTCCGGTTCCCTCCCTCCGCCACCGCGCCCGCCGGGAGCGGGTACGTTCGATTGCGTGGCTGGATTCAGGATCGGACGCGGCCGGGACAACCGCACCTCGCAACAGCAACCGCAGCAACCGCCGTACGGACGGCAGGCGCCGCCCCCCGCATACGGGGGCGGTCAGCAGGGCGCGCCGTCGTACGGCCGGCAGCAGTGGCCCCCCGCGGGCGGTGGACAGCCAGGGGGCGGCGCGCCGCACGGCGGCGGCCGGGCCGGTGAGCCCGAGTACTTCGGCGACCCCTACGGGCAGCAGCACGGGTACGGCGGCGCACCGCAGCACCAGGGCGACCCGTACGCCAACAACCCCGGGCACACCCAGCAGTTCAGCATCGACGAGGAGCGCTACGGCGACGGCGCCTCGTACCAGGCGGCCCCGGTCCCGTCCGGCCCGCGGCTGGCCTGGAAGGAGCTGCTGAGCGGCATCGTCCTGCGGCCGGCGCAGACGTTCCTTCAGATGCGCGACTACCCGGTCTGGGGCCCGGCCCTGATCGTGACGTTCCTCTACGGGCTGCTGGCGCTGTTCGGCTTCGACACGGCCCGTGAGGAAGCGATCAACGCGACGCTGACCACGGCCATCCCGTACGTCCTCACGACGGCGGTCGCCTTCGTCATCGGCGGTCTGCTCCTGGGTGTGGTCACCCACTCGCTCGCCCGCCAGCTCGGCGGCGACGGCGCGTGGCAGCCGACCGTGGGCCTCTCCATGCTGATCATGTCGATCACCGATGTCCCGCGCCTGCTCTTCGCGCTCTTCCTGGGCGGCGAGAACTCGCTGGTGCAGATCATCGGCTGGGCGACATGGGTGGCGGCGGGCGCGCTCTTCACCGTGATGGTGAGCAAGTCGCACGACCTGCCGTGGCCGAAGGCGCTGGGCGCGTCGGCGATCCAGCTCATCGGGCTGCTGTCGCTGCTGAAACTGGGCACGCTGTGACCGCAGCGCCGTAACGGGTGGGTGGGGGGGGGGGTGGGCCGCCCCCCCCGTCCCCCCCGACCCCGTCGGGCGGCGCACCGTGCAAAGATGGGTAATCGGCAGGACAGGGC
>NZ_JBHZDA010000010.1:96618-107100 GCF_042755665.1 Streptomyces sp. NPDC059142 | reverse complement strand
GGGGGGCCCTCGGGGGGGGGGCGCGGGGGCTCCACATAACAGGGGGCTGGTTCCGGGGCTCAACGGGCCCCCGGTGGCCCCCCCCCCCCCACCGGGGGGGGGGGGGGGGGTCCCCCCCCCCTCCTCCCTTCTCACCGCGCTGCTCAAGCGCTTCTCACCTGCGCACGACGGGCGGGTCGACGCTCCAGGGAAAGTTGATCCAGTCCTCGGTGCGCTTCCACACGTACTCGCACTTCACGAGCGACTGCGACTTCTCGTAGATGACCGCGCTGCGCACCTCGGCGACATGGCCGACGCAGAAGTCGTGGACGAGCTTGAGGGTCTTGCCGGTGTCGGCGACGTCGTCCGCGATCAGGACCTTCTTGCGGGAGAAGTCGACGAGGTTGGGGACGGGCGCGAGCATGACGGGCATCGCGAGCGTCGTCCCCACCCCGGTGTAGAACTCCACGTTGACCAGATGGATGTTCTTGCAGTCCAGGGCGTACGCGAGCCCGCCGGCGACGAAGACACCGCCGCGCGCGATGCTCAGCACGACGTCCGGCTCGTAGCCGTCGTCCGCGACACTCTGCGCCAGCTCGCGCACGGCGCGGCCGAACGTCTCGTACGACAGGTTCTCCCGGCGCTCGCTCATGCCCGCGTCACACCTGCGTCCGGTGGAAGTTGACGAAGGACCGCGAGGCGGTCGGCCCCCGCTGCCCCTGATACCGCGACCCGTACCGCTCGGACCCGTAGGGGAACTCGGCGGGCGAACTGAGCCGGAACAAGCAGAGCTGCCCGATCTTCATCCCGGGCCAGAGCTTGATGGGCATCGTCGCCATGTTCGACAGTTCGAGGGTGACGTGCCCGGAGAACCCGGGGTCGATGAACCCCGCGGTCGAGTGCGTCACCAGCCCGAGCCGCCCGAGGCTGGACTTGCCCTCCAGCCGGGAGGCGATGTCGTCGGGCAGCGAGATGACCTCGTACGTCGACGCGAGCACGAACTCACCGGGGTGCAGGATGAACGGCTCGTCGCCCTCGGGCTCGACCGTACGCGTCAGGTCGGCCTGCTCGACGGCGGGATCGATGTGCGGGTACCGGTGGTTCTCGAACACCCTGAAGTAGCGGTCGAGCCGTACATCGATGCTGGAGGGCTGCACCATCGTCGCGTCGTACGGATCGAGGCGTACGCGGCCGGAGTCGAGCTCGGCCCGGATGTCCTTGTCTGAGAGAAGCACGCCCCGAGGATACGCAAGGCGCGCGAGCCCACCCCAATCGGGCAGCCCCGCGCGCCTCACCCGCCGACGATCAGCGCTGATCCACCCTGTTCACCGTCTCCACGGGCACGGCATGCCGCAGCCGCGCACAACGCGGACACCGGATGAGCCGCCCGGGGCCGATCCGCCCCGTGTCGAGCTGCTGCATCGGGAATGTCGCAGTACTGAACACGTGCCCTTCGGCACAGCGGACGACGGTGTGTCCCATCAAGTCCATCAAGTCCCTTCCCCAACAAACGCGGACGAAAGCCCACACTAGGGGATGATCGGGACACCACAGGAGGCGGCACTCCGCCCCCGACCCTACGCCCCAACTCCCGCCCCCACCGCCCCTTCAACCACACCCACACCACGGGGCACGTCACGCCCCAACCGCGGCCGACACGGACGGACCCCAGGGCGCGAGAGGCGCCGGGAGCAGGGGATGGGGTAGAGTGTCGGACGATGCGAAGCCGATCACTGGCTCGCCAAGCGGGTGTAGTTTAATGGTAGAACATGAGCTTCCCAAGCTCAGAGCGCGAGTTCGATTCTCGTCACCCGCTCCAACGACTAAGGCCCAGGTCAGGGATATGATCCCCAACCCGGGCCTTTGTGTTGTCTAGACCGGTCTAAGCCTCGCGTGCCCGTCCCGTGCCCGATGCCTGATCATCCGGCTTGCCCGTGCCCTTCTTGCGCTCCGCCTCCACCATCTTGTCGAGGCCGGCGGCCACCACCCTCTGACGCTCATGGTCCGAGTGCTGGTAGATCAACGCAGCTTTCTCCGTCGACTGACCGGCCCGGACCATCGTGTCCTTGAGCGTGGCCCCGGAGCGGGTCGTCAAGGTGTGCCCAGTGTGACGAAGGTCGTAGAACCGGAAGTCGTCCGGCAGGCCGACCGCGGCACGGGCCTTGCGCCACTTCCGGCCGAAGCTGGAGCGGCGGAAGGGCTTGCCCTTCTCCCCGACGAACAGCAGCCCGTCCGGCGTCTTCTCCGCGTACCAGGCGAGATGACGCCTCAGGTCCTTCTCCATGAAGCCGGGCAGCACGAGGAGCCGTTTGCCCGCCTCGGACTTGGTCTCTCCGGGCGCACGCCGACCGGTGGTCAGTTCCGGCTCAGCCTTCCGGACCCAGACCCCGACGTTCTCCAGGTCGACATCCGGACGCCGCATCCCCGCCTGTTCTTCAGGTCGCGCCGGACCGTACGCGGCCAGGTAGACCATCAGGCGCCAGCGTGGACCGATCGCGTCAGCGAGCGCGTCCACCTGGGCAACGGTCGCCACCGGACGCTCCGGAGCGGATTCCTTGCCCGCTCCCCTGATCCGGCACGGGTTGCGGCGGATCAACTCGTCATCGGCTGCCGTCTCCAAGATGGCCTTGAGCAGCCGGTAGGACTTGGCGACCGTCGTAGCCCCGGTAGCACTCAGCCGCTCCGCTCGCCAGGTACGGACGCGAGGCGGTGTGATCTCGTCCAGGTCCCAGGCCCGGAAGGTAGGCAGGATGTGCAACCGCAGGAGCCGCCGGTACAGCTCATCCGTCGTTGCCGACAGGCCCCGCTCGTCAACCCACTGCACCGCGTAGATCTCGAAATTGACCGCCCCCGCCTCAGGGTCTTGCCAGTCCCCTTTGCCGATCTCGGTCTGTTGGGCGGCAAGCCAATCATCCGCCTCGCCCGAGGTTCGGAACGTGCGGGGCGCCGGTCGGTCAACGCCATCAGGCCCGAGGTACCGCGCCTGATACCGGCCGGACGGCAACTTACGAATGCGCCCGAAACGGCGCTTCCTCCCCGCCATCAGGCCACGCTCCGCAGTCGCCGAAGAGCAGGCCGCACCGTATTTACCGTCACGTAGGCATCAACGGCGCGCTCGGAGATGCGCACGTGGCGGCCCACCTTGACGTACTCGATCCGTCGTTCTTCGATCAGGCGCCGGGCGAAGCGGACACCCGTGCCGAGCCGTTCAGCGACCTGTTGCACCGTCAGCAGACGATCAGCCATGGTCACCACTCCCCCTCTGCTTCAAGTTCTGCGCGGGCTTGTCGGGCGGTCTCGCGGCCCTGGTGGATGTCTCGGTGGATGTTGGCGGCGAGCCAGGACTCACCGGGGGTGTGGCCGTGTCCGGCGTAGGCCCAGTGGGCGACCGTGAGGGTGGTCGCGTCGGGGTGGTCGTCGGGGTCGGGGAGGCCGAGGGCGGCGCGTTGCTGTGCGGCGCGGTAGTCGGCGCGGACCTGGCGAAGGGCTCCGAGGGTGGTGGAGTAGCGGCGGGATTTGGTGGAGAAGTGGCCGCGGAAGCCGAGCATGTGAGCCCAGGCCCACAGCCGCCGGTCCGGGTAGACGTCGTCCAGGTCTTTGCAGGCCCGGATGAGGCGGCGGGTGTGGTCGGGCAGGTTGGGGAGCTTGTCGAGTTCGGCCATCTCGCCGATGCGCCGGTCCACGGTGCCGGTCGTCTCGGCTGCTTTGGTGGCGTACTTGGCGACGTAGGACGCTACGGCTTGCTCGGTGAGGTCTTCGCCGCTTCCGAACGCGCCGATCGGGCGGACGTCGAGCTGTGTGCCCCAGCGCAGGACCCGGGCCGGGTGCTCACCGGCCGCGGGCAAGGTGATCTCAGCGCGGGCCGCGGCAGCGTTCAGTGCGTCGGTGAGCAGGTCGATGGTTGCCCAGTGCGGGGGCGGGGAGTCCGAGCCGTCGGGTCCGTCGAAGCGAATCACGGCATGGAAGTGGATGGCGCCGCGTTTCTGGTACTCGGCGACCTTGCCGTAGGAGACGCGGAGCTGTTCGCGTAGTTCACGCTGGGTGATTCCGGCGCGAGCGGCGAGCTCACGCGGGAGGTAGATGGTCACGTAGCGCCACAGGTGTCCGGCGTGGTTGTTCCACAGGACTGCCCCTGCGTAGTCGTAGGTGGCGGGGTCGAGGGCGGTGCCGAGTTCGGGCGCGTCGTCCGGGTGGGGGGTGCCGCAGCGGCAGGGGCGGGTGCCGGGCCGGTTGTGGACGGGGCCGAAGGAGGGGGCGGTGAGGGTGGCGAAGACGCGGGGGTGTTCGCGCACGGTGTGCGGGGTGCCCTTGGCGGGGTCTCCGGTCAGGCCGGCTCGGATCAGGTGGTAGGTGTCCCCTGCGTAGGTCCAGGCGCAGGAGGGGCAGCGCGAGGCCCGGCGGTTGCCGCAGGCGACGCGGAGCCGTCCGCCGGGCTCGGCGTCGGTCGAGTAGGCGTGGAAGACCGTGCCGGTGGCGGGGTCGATCGTTTTGGTGGAGCCGGTCAGGTGGATGGGGTCGGAGCAGCCGCCGGTGCGGCGGATCTGGTCTTGCCAGCGGTCGAAGCCCGGGGACCCGGCCACCCTCAGGAGATCGCCGAGGGTGGTCGGGTCCAGGCCCGCCAGGGTGGCGGTGTCGGTCACGCGTCATCCTTCTTCTTGGCGGGGTGGGCGTCGATCCAGGCTTCGGCGCAGACCTTGTGGACGGGCTTGCCCCGGTCGGAGCGGAGCGGGGTGGGCTTGCCGCAGCACACGCACGGCTGGTCGCCGGTGTGGTCGTAGTGCTCGGCCGAGCGCCAGTTCAGGAGGGCCATGGCGGTCACCGGGCGGCGCGGACGAGGGCGGCGTCCGGGATCGCGTGGCCGGTGCCGTGGCAGGCCGGGCAGGTGGCCGTGATGGTCTGGCGCTGTCCGTTGGGGGTGCGCTGGCCGGTGGTGACGGCCACGGCGGGGAAGCCGTCGCAGTGGTGGCACAGGGGCCTGATCCGGGCGTTCTGAGGCATGATGGTGTTTCCCTTTCGGGTCTGCGTGATCTGGAGGGTGTTGAGGCGCCCGGAGCGGCGGAAGTTTGGCGACCGAGGCCGCTCCGGGGGCTGTTCAGCGGTTGCGCTTGGGGCGGCGCCAGGTGGGCACGGGCGGGATCGCGTCGTACGCCGTCTTGCCGTGTTCGAAGGAGTCCCGGTCCGAGGCCGACGCCTTGCCGAGCTGACGCGTGATGCGGCGGGTGGTCTTGCGGTCGCCGTGGCGCTTGGCGATCGCGTATTCGCGTCCGAGTTCGGCCATCTCCGGGTTGGCGGGCGCGGGCGCTTCCTTCTTGGTGATGCGGTCGAACAGACCCATGACGTGTGGTCCCTTCAGCGGTAGATCAGGAGGGTGGTCATTTGCTGCGGGGCTTGGGGCGCTTGAGCGTGAGGCCGATGCCGCCGGTGGCGGAGAGGACGGCGACGCTCGCCACGGCCGCCACGTGGACGGTCACGGCGATCATCAGGACGATCAGGGCGATGCCGCCGGATACCGTGAGGGCGAGCAGGATGGGCCCGGTGTAGGAGCGGGGCGCGGCCTGGACGATGACGATCCGGTTGGGGTCGGTGCCGGGCGGGAGCTGCGCGAGCAGGTCAGCCGGGATGTGTCCGGCGCGGCGCTGGTCTTCGGGGTAGCGCACGGCAGGTCACCTCTTTCCGGGGGTGCAGCGGTGCGTGGTGGCGGCAAGTTCGGCCGCGGAGCGGTCGTTGTAGTCGGCGGAGAAGCCGCAGCCCGGGGCCGTGCAGGCGGCGGTGTGCTTCGTGCGGCCCTGTCCGTCGTTGCGGGTACCGACCTGAACGGGGCCGATACGGATCACGTTGTAGAAGCGGTTCGGTCGCATGAGGTGAACCTCCTTTTAGTTCAGGCGAGTTGGGCGGTGATCGCGTCTGCGAGGGGTGCGGGGATGCCGAGGCGGGCGCGGAGGGTGGCGGCATCGATCCGGGCGCCGGTCGTGGCACGGTGGGTGTCAGCGACCTTCCGCGCGTGGTCGAGCAGCGCCGGGGGCACCGCCACGGCTGAAGTGGCGGGGCTCGGCTCGGTGACCGGCTCCGGCGGAGCGATGGACGGGAGTTCCGGGGCAGGCTCCGGCTCGCGTTCCACGCTGATCTCCGGGGCGGGCTCCGGCGCCGGATCCGGCAGCACTACGGGGACGGGATCGGGCTCGGTGTCGGCCGACACAGGGGCCGGGGCCGGGGTGTGGGCAAGGAGGGTGCCGCCGAAGAACGCGAGCGCGGGCCATCCGGCAACGGTGATGCGCAGCCAGGCGGGCACGTCGTTGAGGTCGAGGAGTCCGGCGGTGGCGATGTTGGCGCCCAGGGACGCGGTCAGCGCGATGACGAACCAGGTCCAGGCGGCGCGCGCCGGCTGGTTGTCGGCCCGCAGGACGCGCATGCGGTTCCACGCTGCGACCAGCAGCAGATCCACGCTGATCGGGTAGGCCCATGCCTTCCAGCCGTCTTGCCCGGCGGCGGCGGCCAAGTCGTGCAGGTGCGCGAAGGACAGAGCACCGGCAATCACGGCCTGAACCAGGACGGCATCCAGACGGATGGTGCGGAACACGGGGATCACCTCCTGTCGAGGGAGAAGGGGCCGGGGCCGGGCGGACAGGTTGGCCGCCCGGCATCCGGGGCGGTTCAGGACGAGGCGGTACCGGTGCCGAAGCAGTCGAGGCAGAACCCGTCCTGCTGGCCGACCGCCCGCCGCCTACGCCCGACAAGGACCGTGGAAGCGACGGAGCCGGTCCCCTTGCAGGTCTCGCACGCTTCGGCGGGGGCCGGGGTGCTCTCCGGCTCGACCGGCGCCGGGGCCGGGGGCGGTGTCTTGGTGGTGCGGCGGGTGGTGGTCCTCTTGGCGGCCATGACGGTCGTCTCCGTTCGGGTTCGGGCATGGGCGGGGTAGGGACCTGGCGTGAAGCGGTCACGCCGACCGGTGGAGCAGGGGGGGGTTACTCGGTGACCGGCCAGGGCGTCGTCAGCGGCGGCGTGGCAGGCCGGGCCGGAACGACCACGGGCACAGCCGGGCGGAACGGCGCCAGGGCCGGGAGATCCGGGGTCAGGTGGGCGTACTGGCGGCAGACCGCCGCAGCATCGGCCGGGGTCGTCTCCGGGGTGCGGATGCGGGACCAGCCGCCCGAGGAGTCACCGGCCACCGCCACGCCGGGCCGGTCCGGCGCGATCAGCGTCACGGCCGAGACCGCGTCCGGGGCGATGTCACCCAGGCCCATTTCGGCGGTCTGCTTGTCGTTAACCCGGTGCACCACACGACCCGTGAGCTGCGCACGGAGCATGGTCGCTCCCTTGCCCAGTTCGGAGCCGAAGCGCTGCCCGCATACCTCCAGATAGATACCGACCGCCCGGGACATCTGCCCGAGCCGGATCAGGCCCGTCACGAGGCGTTCGCGCCGCTCCTCATCCTTCTTCGAGGCGGTCAGGAAGAGTTCGGAGACCTCATCGACCAGGATCACCATCGGGACCGGGCGCACCTTGTCCGGCAGGCCCCACAGGTCCGAGGCGCCATGCTCGCTGATCAGGTCGAAGCGGGTCTCCATCTCAGCCACCAGGGCATCGACCAGTGAAGCGGCGTCGTCCGGGGTCGTGACCAGGGCGGAGAGCCGGGGCGCGTAGGCGGTCTGCTCGACGCCCCGCTTGCAGTCGATACCCACCAGCGCAACCCGGTGCCGGGCAAGGCCCTTGATCAGGTTGCGCTGATACATCGACTTCCCCGACTGGTTCGCACCCAGCGTCAGCGCGTGCGGAACCTTCTGGTAGTCACGGACGAAGACGCCCCCGTCCTCCCGCACCGCGACCGGCACCACCATCGGGCCGGACGGCACCCGGCGCGGCATCTGCACCCGGCGCAGCACGTCATAGCCCGTCATCCGCAGCTCCACGAAGCCGGGCTTGGTCTCCACCACGGTCACCGAGTGGACACCCCAGGCGTGTCGCAGACGCTCGGAAGCGGCGGCTACGTCGGAGGGCTCCAGACCGGCGGGAAGACGGAGCGTCACCCGCATGCCCGTCAGCGAGCCCCGTACCCGGCGGACCTTCGGCGGGACCGGCTGCACATCCTGGCGGCGGGCCACCGTACGCACCATGAACGCCCGCAGACGGGACGGCTGAACCGTCAGACCGCACACATCCATGGTCGAGCGGTACGACGAGGCGAACCGGACCCGGGCGACCGGCAGACCCACCAGCGACCAGTACACACGCGGAGCACGTACCTTCGCGTAGCCGAGACCACCCGCACCCACCAGCGGGGCGGCGATCTCCAACAACGTGGCCAGGTCCGACACAGTCTCAGGCCCCCGCCGTGATCGCGACCGCACGGAAGCTGATCCCGTGCCGCGTCTGCCCGTTGAACGTGTTCTCCCAGTCCCGGGCCTTGAGCCCGACCACCGACACCGGGGTGCCCGGGGTCAGGTTCGCCGGGATCCCCGTCTCGGGAACGGTCACCTGGTAGAGGTTCCCCTCCCCGTCGTCCGAGATCAGCAGGCCCACCGTCGACAGCCCAGCACCGGTCTCCCGGTCCACGGCACGCTCCCCCGTCTGCTTGCTCACCAGCTTCGGCACCGGCGCCGTCGCAACGAACACCACAGCGGTCGAAACATCGATCTTGAAGGACGGCATCTAGCAACTCCCTTGCGGAACGGGAAGCCAGCGGCTCCCCCAGTTCGGCAGCTTGTATATCCAAGCCGTTCCATCAAGGTAGGGGCGGCAACTTGGATATGCAAGTGGGTCGTCAAAAAAAGAGGACCCGAAGGCCCTCTTCTTTCTGGCGATTCGTCAGGGGACGTCGATCACGTACCGAAACCCGTGTCGGTCGCAGGGGATGCGCGAGTCAAGTACCTCCACCACCTGACCAGTGCTGATGTGTGCCGCTCTGAAGACGCGGGCCAGCGGAACGCCGGGCGGGATCTTCAGTGACTCGGTCTCGCTGGGCGTGGGCATGCGGATGTCCAGCTCTTCCACGAACTGAGTGATCCGCTGCTTCACCGGCCCATCGGGATCTTCGATCAACCGGCTCACGCCGCCACGGATGCGGCGGGGGCTCTCCAGCTCAGTGCCGCCGAACAGGGCGGCGGGGTAGTACCCGTCAACCAACTGCATGGGTTCGTCGTTCACGAAGAACGCGCGGCGCCGGGCAATGACCGGACTCCCCTCCGCGATCTCCAGGCGTGAAGCCACCTCGGCGGGTGCCGACAGGGTCCCGACGGAGAGGATGCGCTGTTCAGGGCGCAAGCCCTGTGCAGCCGCTTCAGCGTTGAAGTTGCTTACGCCGGTCTGTCGACGCTCCCGGAAGTTAGCCCCAGTGGTCAGCATCTGGACGCTTGGCCGCGGGCGCACGAAGACGCCTTTGCCCTGTTCGCTCACGAGCAGGCCGTCAGCCTTCAGGAGCGCCAACGCCTTACGGACGGTTACGCGAGTGGTGCCGTACTGATCTTTAAGCTCGTTCTCCGACCGCAGCTTCTCGCCGGGCGCGAGTGCGCCGGAAAGGATCAAAGCCCGCAGGTCATCGGCGATCTTCCGATACGGCGGAAGATTCGGGATCGACATTCAGGTCACCTCAGCTTGGCTATGCAAGCAGGTTACGCCGTCCCGTCGACAACGTCACTCCGTGAACACCCAGCCGCTCCAGCGATCAACTCGGATGATCACCACTGGGCCGTTGGGGGGGTGCTCTGAGTACTGGTTGTACTTACCTTCCAGCAGCTCAACGCCGTGGAGTCGTTGGGGCCCATCCTCATGGATCTCGGCACGACCATCGGCACGCGCCCACCAGAGTCTTGTCCAATCGGACTCGAAGTGATCAACCAGAACGGCAACCTTCGGGTTCTCTCGGATGTTCCGCAGTCGACGGAGATTCCAAGTGCTCTTGGGCTTGTGATCGATCGCGAAGAACACCAGGTCGTTGTCAACGGTGAAGGTCACCGGCACCAAATGTGGTGCGCCATCGGCGCCTGTAGTCGCCAGACGTGCGATTGGTGATGCCGAGAAGCGTGCTCTTGCCTCTGTGGGATCAAGCTTCATGAAGGGACCGTACCCACCCGGAGATGCACCAAGGGGAGTGGAGGCTGTTACAGGTTTCTCTACCTCATCAAGCCCCACCCTTCGGGCGGGGAGGGGGAGGGGAAGCCCTCGGTAGCTCCCGCGTGAGAGGCGCCGCTACTTCCGGAACCTGTCGGGCATGGTGACGTCCCCCCCATCGGGAGGATCAGGCTCAGGAACGACGACGGAACCGGGCCGGCGAGCCGGAGAGCCCCAGCGTACGGGGAAGCCCCTCAGGCTCGGCGGGATCTGTGGCCGGTGGTTTTCCTCGTGCGGGGCTCGGTGTCTCTTGCCCTTCGGGCATCCGGCGCGGTTGGGCAATCGGCATCCTGCCGCCGCTACGGATCACACCCCCACCGACCGCCACGCGGACCGGGCAGCGGGCGAGGGGGGCGGCCGCCGGCCCCCCCCGCCCCCGCCCCCCGCCCCCCCCCCCCC
>NZ_JBHZDA010000010.1:68614-96610 GCF_042755665.1 Streptomyces sp. NPDC059142 | reverse complement strand
GCTCGGGCGCCGCTCCTGCCTTCGGCCCGCTCCGCCCGGCCCCACGGCCCCGCGCCACCAGTAGTTGTCACGGGGTGCTCCGTTTCACGCTTTGCCCCGCCCTCCGCTTCGCCGGACCGAGGACGACCACCGGCCCCGCACAAGCCACCACTGCCACGACTCCCCGCCGGCCAAGCACCCCCGACCACGGACACCAGCAGACCACCCACACCACGACACCCAGCCACACCACCGACGACCAGCCCCAGAACCCACAAAGCGGGACGGGGCAAAGGGGGGAAGGGGAAGTGGGGCAGGTTGACGGAGTCGGCGGGGCGGAAGCGGTGAGCGGTTTACATGGCGGGCGCACCGCCGAACGCCGCATAAGTCGTTGCGAACGTAGTCAAGGGCTGTCTACGGGAGGAGTGGGTGAGGCGTGGCCGAGCACTCCGGGCATGACCGCAGTCGAAGGCCGGCCACCGTACCGACGCCGTCACGGATGATCCCGCATGAGCGGACCGATCTCATGGCCGTGGCTGATGGGGATCTGGCTGCTGCCGCGATGGGGCCGAGCCCGCCATGGGCGCTCCGCTCACTGGCCCAAGTCGTCGCTACTCGCTCGGCTGCTGTCAAGAGGGCCGTAGCCGCGCGACATCAACGGCTGACACCAACAGCGCCGATCCTCGGCGATCACCAGCGAACCTCGATCGCAGGCGCCACAAGGGGCAGCGGCGGCCGACCAGACCAAGCGGGTGCAAACAATCGACCTGATAAGGATGAGTCTCTGGGTAGCCCGGATGGGGCGCCGCTCGTTTTCAGGGTGGCGCCCCATTCGGTTTGACTCAGCCGTTAAGGCGTCGCCGGACTGGTTGTCAGGGGCTCGTGGTGATGCCAGATGAGGTATCGATCTTCTCGGCGCAACTCGGCGGCGCCCCACTCCAATCGCATGACGCCGGCGTTCATGGAGCAGGCGTAGGCGACGAGGACCAGGCCGACTTCCGGAGGGAGCTGACCGAGGTCCCGGTGGGCTTCGGGTTCTTCGAGTTCCTCAAGTCCGAGGTCCAGCTCTCCCTGCATAGGTTCTGGCCCGTGGCGTCGAATGAGGTCAGCACGTAGGCCCGTGGCTCGTCGGAGTCTCGCCGCGGTGACAGGTACGTCCGTTTTGGCGTAGCGGATCGGGTAGATCACGTGGTCCGCGACGATCATGACGGTTCGGGCCTGGAGGCGGACCGCGGTCGCGCCGGGGAGATGTTCGAGGCCGGCGGCGAGCTCCTCGTACTGCACGGCGTGGAGGCCGTGTCCGTACGCCTCCAGCGTTTGGGTGTGCACACCTTGGTGACCGTTCCTTGCCCGTTCGTGGGCTCGCGTCAGGCACGCCGGTATGGCGTCAGCCAGCACCCCCGCCACCTCACCGAATGTCTCCTTGGCCCACGGAGTCACCACGTTCATCGCCTACCGCCCTTCCCCCGAGCATCTCGCCCGCCAAAGCAGCACCGTGCCCACCGTCCCGGCCCAGACCTCAGCGCGGTAGTGCGCATAGGGGCGCATCTATCCACAGAGCCGGCGCACAGATGAGTCGTGGGTCCGAATCGGATGCGGAAATTTGACATCCGATTCACATGCGTGCATGATTCTTACGATCGCATCTCGCTGTGAGGTGCGGCAGCTCTCGAAGGAGGCCCATGAGCGAGACGGCATCGGACACCATGGAGTGGCAGCTCAAGCCCGGCGATCAGATCGAACGCAAGGCGCTCCACAGCAAGTTCGGGGGGCGGACGCAGGGAGGCATTGGGCCGTCGGCCAAGACGCCCAACGTCTTCGTCTTCACGGACCCCGTCGCCGGCGAGAAGCACGGCTACTACGACGACTGGATGCCGGACGGCCGCTTCCACTACAGCGGCGAAGGCCAGTACGGCGATCAGCGGATGATCTCCGGCAACGCCAGCATCCTGAACCACCAGGCCGAAGGGCGTGCGCTCCGCGTCTTCCAGGGCGCCCGCGGAACGGTCACCTACCGCGGCGAGTTCACTGTCGACCAGGAGAACCCCTGGTACTCCGCGGATGCCCCCGAGACCAACGACGGCCCTCTCCGCAAGGTCATCGTCTTCCGGCTCAACCCGGTAGATACCGCACCCCAGGAGCCCGCCACCAAGCTCGGCCGGCTGCTCGTCTCGCACCCCAACCAGGTGGACGACCTCCCCTTGGAAAGGAACGAGAGCGAGACCACGTTCGTCAACCCGAACCAGGAGCCCTACGAGGCCGACCGCAAGGAAGCCCGTTTGGTCAAGGCGTTCGCCGACTACCTGACCAGCAACGGCCACCAGTCCGGCCGGCAGCGCATCCTGCCCCCCGGTGAAAGCCGCCCCCTCTTCACCGATCTCCACGCCAAGGGGCTCGGCCTCCTGATCGAGGCCAAGGGCAGCGTCACCCGCGAGAACATCCGCATGGCCATCGGCCAGCTCGCGGACTACAGCAGGTTCGTGGACCACACCATCCGCGCCATCCTGCTCCCCTCTGAACCGCGGGAAGACCTCCTGGCCCTGGCCAAGACGCAGGACTGCGCCGTGATCTGGCCCGAGGGCAAGGGGTTCACCAGCACCAACCCCAACGCGCTCCCGTAGCGGCCAGTATGCCGTCGCTGACCGATCCGGATCAGAAGGTGGCCGTGCCCGATTCGTGCCCGGCGCGGCGGTAAATCACGGTCAACCGCAGGCGCCAAGGCGAGCCCCCGAGGTCGCCTTGGCGCCCATATTCGCAGGTCAGAGCAACAGTACAGGCCGAGGATGCGTTGATTCCCAAGCTCAGAGCGCGAGTTCGATTCTCGTCACCCGCTCCATGATGAAGGCCCAGGTCGGCGACCTGGGCCTTGTTTGTTGTCCGGCCCGGCTTCGTCGCCCGGATGCGCCAGTGCGGCGCCATCGCCACCGTTCACGGCCGTGGGCCGCACCCGTGACGCTTCGCCGCGGCGCTCTCCGAGTTGCCCAGTCCCGAGTACGGCACAGCGAGGCTGCCGCTTGATCCGGCGTGGTCGGGACCGATCGGGTTCGGCCTCGACCGGCCCGGCCCGGCCACGGGCGAGTCTCTACCGCATCGTTCTGGCCGGAAGTCGGCACGCCGAGATGGTGCAGTGTCTCAACGTCCCTGTGGTCCGGGGGAATTGCTTCGCCGGGCAGTTCTCGCGGCGCTCAAGCCGCTGAGTGAACCTCACGGACCCGCGGCACCGCCTGTCACCATTCCTCGGTCCACAGGTCATGCACAGATAAAGTGCTAATATCCGGCCACTCGCCTGGGGGGGGTGTCTGAACGTCATAGGTGCCGCACGTCCGTGACCTGCGGCTCGACGACGTGCGCACGGGTCTCTCCATGCCTTCGCCTATCGTCCCCGGAGAGGTCCCGCATGGGCAGACGTGCGCTCGTACGAGGCGCCACCGCCGCCGCTGTTTCCTTCACCCTCGCCCTCGGGCTCGGCCCGTTCTCGACCGGCAGTGCGTACGGGGGGACGGTCACCGGAGAGGTGGTCGTGCCGGCCACCACGGCCGGGGTTCCCCGGACGGGCCTGCTGAGCGCGGGGCCCTCGGGGTTCCTCCGGTACGAGGAGGGGAAGGGCCAGCTCTGGACGACGTACGAGGGGGTCGACACGGTCGTCGACGCCTCGGGCACGGACGGGTACGGCGTCACGAGTGCCGGGGCCGGCTCGGACGTCGTCGCCCGCCATGACAGCTCCGCCCGGACCGTGACGCTGCGGAACATGGCGTCCGGCCAGGTCCGTACGGTCGCGCTCCCCGAGGGACACGCGTACTTCAGGACCCTCGGGTCGACGGTCGTCACGACGGCGGGCACCCCGGGTACCGACTCCGTGTGGCATCTGCTGGACGTCCGGGCCGACGGCTCGGTCACCGACCGTACGGTGGAAGGCGTCCCCTCCGGCGTCCGTCTGTGGTCCGCCGCCGGGCTGGGGGACGCGCGGGGACAGGTCGTGCGGTACCGGAAGGGCGATGACGAAGTCACCGGATGGCTCGATGTCGAGCAGGGGCGCTTCACCGCCCTGCCGTACACCGTGCGGTCCTGGTACGACATGGTCGCGCTCAGCGCCACCCACCTGGTGTGGTGCTACGACGGCACCCTGCACGTCGCCTCCCGGCAGAACCCGGCCGCCACCGTGCGGACCGTTCCGGTCGGTGACATCGCGCAGGTACTGGGCCTGGTCGGGGACACCGCCATCGTGTCCCGGTACGACTCCGCCCTGGGCCGCGACGACATCAGCCGCGCGGTCTCGCGGGTGGAAGCCGTCCCCCTCGACGGCTCCGCGCCACGGACGCTGCTGGCCAGGACGTCGCGGCAGGCCGTGCCCACTCCGGACGGCGGGCTGCTCGTCGCGGGCGGCGCCGACCCGGACCACTGGGGCGTCTCCCTCATCAGGGCCGCCGGGGGCGGCGGGGTCACCGTACGCCGGGTCGCGGACGCGTACCCCCGGCAGACCGCCCGCACGATCTCCAAGCTGACCCTCGCCCAGGGGCGGTTGACCACCGTGGAGCTGGACCCCGTGGGTGACTGGTCGTACCTCCACACCCGTGAGACCGGAGTGGCCGACTCCCCCGCCGCGGGGACACGCACCACCCGCGGCCGTATCGCGCCGGAGAACTACCACTGGAGCGGCCCACGTCTCATCGACACCGGCGACGGCCGGACGGTCATCTCCGGCTACGGCACGAGCGCCGTCCAGCAGCCCCAGCTCCTCGGTGCCACCCAGTCGCTTCCCGCCACCCGGATCGACAGCTCCCGCACCTATCAGACCGCGACCGCCGCCAACGGCCGCTTCGCCGCCCTGACCAGGCCGCACGACAGCACCGGCGCCGCAGAGACCCGGATCGTCGACCTCGACTCCGGGCGCACGGTGCACACGACGACGGATACGGTGCGGGCGCTGTGGGGCACCACTCTGTGGGTGATGTCGGGCAACGACAGCGTGATCCCCGTCGATGTGCTGACCGGGCAGCGGGGCGATCCGGTGTGGTTCGGGCGCGGCTGCCTGCTGAACGACTTCCAGGCGGTCGGTCGGTGGCTGCTGTGGAACTGCGTGCTCAACGCGGAGGGCCAGGGCGTCTACGACACCGTCACCAAGCGGAACCTGACCCTCGTCTCCGGCTCCGGCTGGGAGCAGGCGCGGCTCGGCGACGGATTCGTCGCGACGGTCGAGAACGGTCTGCTGAAGGTGATCGACGTCCGCAGCGGGAAGCCCGTGTCGCACACCGCCGGGAAGTTCGAGTGGGGCGCCTGGGACGTCGACCCGTACACGGGTGTGATCGCCCAGCAGCGCTCCGACCACGCCGTCCGTCTGACCTCCAGCGGTGTCCCCGTCTCCGCGCTCGTCCAGCGCGACGCAACCGTCGCCGCCTCGGTGGACATCAAGGGCGGCGCCGCCCGGTGGAGCCCGAAGTGGTGGCTGAACAAGGCCGCCGGCTCGTGGAAGCTCGTGATCAGCGACAGGGCCGGTACGGCCGTGCGCACGCTCTCCGGCGGCCTGGCCCGCGGTGTGGTGACCCCGGTCTGGAACGGCAAGGACGGCTCCAGCCGGCTGGTGCCCAACGGCGCCTATACGTGGAAGCTGACCGTCACCCCCGCGGACGGGCAGGGCGCGGCGCTGACGAGGACGGGCACGGTCAAGATCACCGGAGCAGCCGCGGCCCACCGCGACTTCATCGGATCGGACGGCTTCGGCGAGCTGGTGACGCTGAACGGCTCGGGCGGGTTGACGTACCAGTACGGCACGGGGAAGGGAACGTTCACCGGGAAGCGAACGGGCTCCGCGTGGCCGACCACGGTGAAGGTGGTGCCCTTCGGCGACCTGAGCGGTGACCGGTGCAACGACGTGCTCGTACGGTTCGGCAACGGCTCCTTGCGCGCCTACCGGCCCGCGTGCGGGGCGGCGGTGACGCCTTCCACCGCGTACACCTCGCTGGGCACGGGCTGGAACCAGTACGACGTGCTGACCTCGCCCGGAGACATCAGCGGTGACGGCCGGCCCGATCTGGTCGCCCGCCAGGCCTCGACCGGCGACGTCTACCTCTACAAGGCGACGAGCACGGGCAAGCTCTCCGCGAAGGTGAAGATCGCGTCCAAGTGGACGGGTTACAAGAAGATCGTGGGCGCGGGTGACCTCAACGGCGACGGTTACGGCGACCTGCTGGTGCAGGACAAGTCGAACGAGCTGTGGCGCTACGACGGCACCGCGGCCGGCAAGTTCAAGAGCCGCGTGAAGGTCTTCGACGACTGGGGCTCGTCGTACAACGTGATCGTGGGTGTCGGCGACATCACCGGCGACGGCAAGGCCGACATCGTCTCCCGCGACTCCTCCGGCACCGTCTGGCGCAACAACGGCAACGGCAAGGGCTCCTTCGGCGGGCGTACGAAGATCGCCACCGGTTGGCAGGGGTACAAGGGCCTCTTCTGAGCCTGCCTTCGCCACTGCCCGCGGGCCCGGACAGCGTGGTGCGTCCGGGCCCGTTCCATGCCGCCCGCCGCGCCCGGTTCGCTCGGGGTTCCGCGTCGCGCGGGGCGGCGAAAGGCCCGGTAGGTGGGGTCGGCGGAACCGGGTAACGTCTTTGTCATGTTCTTCCAGACGCCGATTGACGAGTGAGAGCGTGACGGGCCCCTGCCGGCGTCGCTCGGCGTCGCGACTCCCGTCCCCACCGACGACTCCGTACACATCATTCCGGGAGAACCCGTGACCGACAGCAAGAACATCAACAACCCCGTGGGTATGGGCGGCGGGCAGCGCAAGAGGCTGTCCCGCGCGGAACGGCAGAACAACGGTCCGCACCGCAACCTCGACCGCAAGGGTGCCGCCGACCAGAAGGCGGAGCTGGTACGCAAGATGCGCGAGAAGACCGGCGCGGCCGGAGGCGCGGCCGAGGGCGCGGCCGGAGGCGCCGATCGTGCGGGGGACGACAGCGCGGAGGGGTGAGGCGCCGCCGTCGCGGGCGGCGACGCTCGGACCGGTGCGTGGGCAGCCCCGACGATGACGGGACCGGGACTGCTGGTGCGCCTGCGACGACTTCTGACCGCGTGGGCCCTTCCCGTCGGTGTGGAAACGTCGCCGCCCGGAAGACCGGCCGGCCGTGCCGGGAACAGTGGGTCACTCCGGCGCGGTTGCAACCGAGGGACCGGCGCCGTGCGGGCGGGGGAACGTGGAGACCGCGGAGGGCGTCCTTCCCGTCGGCATCCGGGCCCCAGGATGGCGGTATGCCCGCCGTGTACGCGGATCAAGACGTTTCTTCGCAGGAGGACCTTTCATGACCGACCGGCCTTTGACTCTCATGGCAGTGCACGCCCACCCCGACGACGAGGCCACCAGCACCGGCGGGGTCCTCGCGCGGTATGCGGCGGAAGGCATCCGGACCGTTCTGGTGACCTGTACCGACGGCGGTTGCGGTGACGGGGCGGGGGGCGTCAAGCCGGGCGAGGCCGGCCATGATCCGGCGGCCGTCGCCCGGATGCGTCGTCACGAACTAGAGGCGAGCTGTGAGGTCCTGAAGATCAGCGATCTGGAGATGCTGGACTACGCCGACTCCGGGATGGTGGGGTGGCCGAGCAACGACGCCCCCGAGTCCTTCTGGCGGACCCCCGTGGAGGAGAGCGCCGCCCGGCTCGCGGAGCTGATGCGGCACTACCGGCCCGATGTGGTCGTCACCTATGACGAGAACGGTTTCTACGGCCATCCCGACCACATCCAGGCCCACCGCATCACGATGGCGGCGGTGGAGATGACCGAGCTGACACCGAAGGTGTACTGGACGACCATGCCCCGCTCGGTGATGCAGCGGTTCGGGGAGACCATGCGTGAGTTCCAGGAGGACATGCCGGAGCCGGACCCCGCCGAGGTCGCCGCGATGGCCGAGATCGGGCTCCCCGACGACGAGATCACCACATGGGTGGACACCACTCCGTTCAGCGGTCAGAAGTTCGACGCGCTGGCCGCGCACGCCAGTCAGGGCGAGAACATCTTCTTCCTCAAGATGGGCAAGGAGAAGTTCGGCGAGCTGATGGGCATGGAGACCTTCCTCCGCGTCAAGGACTCCACCGGTGCGGCCGTTCCCGAGAACGATCTCTTCGCCGGACTGCGCTGATCCGCCGGGGTCGGGGCGCCCAGGCCGCCCGATGGGTGATCACCGACGCGACGCCGGTCCGGTTCGCGCCGTTTGCTCCATGACGAAGGCCCCGGTCCGTGGACCTGGGCCTTTCCCGTCGTCCGGAGCGGGACCGTCCGACGCGGCGCGGGACGTGGTCAGCGTACGGGGAAGCCGTAGGTGTATCCCTGCTCCCTCAGCCAGGGCAGGACCTCGCGCAGCGCGGCCATGGTCTGGGAGCGGTCTCCTCCCGCGTCGTGGAAGAGGACCGTGGGGCCGTCGGTGATCTCCTTCTTGACGGTGGCGACCATGACGTCCGCGCCGGGACGCTCGAAGTCCCTGGAGTCGACGTTCCAGCCCAGCGGCCGCATGCCGTGGGACGCGGCGAGTTCGCGGCTGTACGGGGTGAACGCGCCGCCCGGGGCCCGGTAGTACTCCGGGCGGACGCCACCGGACGCCTTGGTGATCATGCGTTCGGCGTCCAGGATCTCCTGGGACTGGTAGGCCTCGGACTTCTTGTCCATGGCGGTGTCGTGGGAGACCGTGTGGTTGCACAGCCGGTGCCCGGCCGCCACGACCTTCTTCACCAGGTCCGGGTACATCTCGGCCTGCGTGCCCACCATGCAGAAGGTGGCCTTCACGTCGCCGTTGTCCTTGAGCAGTCGCAGCGCCTGCGGCGTCCAGATCGGGTCCGGTCCGTCGTCGATGGTGATGTTGACGCCCTGGGCACCGCGGTCCGAGGCGTGCGCGATGTCCGCCGCCACCTTGGTGACCGCCCTGCCCTCGTGCCCGGAGCCCGGCGCGGAGATACGGGCTTGCGGCTTCTGCCCTCCGGTGGGGTCGGCCTGCGCGGTCCACACGGACGTGGCAGCGGCCAGCGCCGTCACTCCGAGCGCCGCCGCCAGAAGCCGGCTGTACCAACCCCTTCCCTTGTGCTTCGCCATGTCCGCCCGCCCCTTTGTCGTCTCCGCCGATGCCGTGCGCCCATGAAGACACACGAACACCCCCACAAGATCCCCCTGTTACCGATCACGGACGAATCCGCAGGGGGCCGGCGACAAACGCAGGGCTTCCGCGACGGAGCGGGACGCGTCGGCCACGCCCGCCGGGCCCGCGCCGGTGTGTTCCGCCCGGACTTCGACGAGCCCGCGGACGTCGTTTCTCCGGGCGTTGTTTCTCCGGGCGTTGTTTCTCCGCGACGGGTCCGCCGGAATTGATCCGTTGTTGTCGGTCGGCTCCGCCGTCGGGGACGTCCGGAAACAGAAACGCCCGGCCGGGGTGGACCCGGCCGGGCGTTCCGTTGAACTGTCCGTCCATGACGATTCTTGAATTCGATCCGCCTTCAGGGCGAATTCAAGTCGACTCCGGGGCGGCTTCCGGCCGCCTTCGGGTCAGATCGTCGGCGTCTCGTCGACCATCTCCTTGTGCGGTTCGACAATGAACTTCCAGCCGTCGCTGGGCTCCATGAATCGCACGCGCGTCGGATAGATGTCCAGGGCGCGGCGGTCGCGGTTCTGGGCGCTCGCGTTCTTCCGTCCGCGGGCCGGCTCCTCGAACAGGTCGACCTTGACGTCCGGCACCGCGACGACGTCCTCGTCCCAGCGCTGAACGATCCCCGCGCCGAACGCGTCGCGCGCCGCGGCGTAGAGCGCGTCCAGGGACTCCTTGTTCCCGTTGGGCACGAAGAGCGCGAGGTTCAGGAGGACGCCGGCGCTCTGCAGAACCTCGATCTCCTCCCCCGTCTTGTCGGCGACCCAGATCCCGCGCCCCTCGGCGTCGTCCGGGGCGATACGGAGCTCCTCGCCGAAGACCGTCCTCGCGGTGAAGAATCCGCCCTCGAAGTTCTTACCCGGCTCCGTGAGGAAAGCCGGGGCGTAGCAGTCGAGAGGAAGGCCATTCATCTCTGCCGAGACGAAGATTCCGTCCTGGAGGCCCAACTCCGAAACCTCTCCGGCCGCAAGACGTCGAGCCGTAACCTTCTCGGTATTCACGCCATTCCCCTTTTTTCGTGGCGTCCTGTGAATTCAATGAGACTCTATCACGAAAAACCACCGACCAACTCCCGTGACGTATGTCTTCACGGTCACGGCGGCACCGGCCGACTCGGTGAGTAATTTCTTTCCGTAGAACAGCAGACGATTCATCTCGCATTGCAGGCGAAACGCAGAAACCGTAGATAAATACGGTGAGGAGGAAGGGACCGTCCCGTTCTCGCCGCGCACAACAGTGAAGCCCCGGGCGGGCTGCCCGGGGCTTCACTGTTGTCCGGAGCGACTGTGCTGTCCGGAGCGGCTCTTCTACGGCGTCACTCAGGCGGAGTCGGCCCTGCGGCGGCGCGCGGTGAGGACCACGGCGGCGCCGAGGACCGTCGCCGTGGCGGCTGCCGCGGTCAACTGCGGAAGGGCCGAGGGCGATCCGGTGCTGGCGAGGGCGCCGGTCGGGGTGAGGGTGGTGGTGGTACCGGCGGCGGTGCTGGAGGCGACCGGGGTGGTGGACGTGGCGCCCTGCGGCTCGGTCTCCGGGGTCCCCGGTGTGGAGGTGCCCGGCGTGGTGTCGTCACCGTCGCCCCCGCCATCGGCGTTGCCGGTGTCGCCGGTGGCGGCCAGGAGTTCGAAGTCGTGCTCGGTGGACATGTTGCCGCCGCACGTTTCGTCGTCGTTGACGTAGTCACCGCCGACGAAGGCGAGGCCGATCCCGGCCGGGGCCGTGGCATCGACCTTCAGGCGCAGCTTCACGTCGGTGTGGGTGCCGGCCTTCAGTGCGCCGAGGGAGCGGACGGAGTTGCCCTGCGTGTTCTTCCAGCCCGGGGACGCGGCGGTCGACCACTGGACGTGGAAGGCGTCGTCGATGACGTTGTAGCCGGTCTTGTCCGTCGCGTGGAAGTAGACGCGCGAGGAGACCTTGTCCAGCGTCTTGTCCGTACCGTTGGTCACGCGGAGCGAGAAGTCGGTCGTCGAGCCCGCGACGATCTTGGACGGCAGGCCGGTGACGACCGTGAGGAGCCTGTTCTCCAGGTCGCAGCCCGGCAGCTCCGGCTCCTCTTCCTCCCTGGCGTCGGCGAGCGCCTTGTCGGCGGCCTTCTTCTCCGCGAGGGCCTTTTTGAGGGCGTCCCGGACCTTGGAGTACTCCCGTACGGCGGCGACGCGGGCGTCGTCGGCGGCCCGGCCGGCCGTCGTGGCCTTCGTGTCGGCGGCGGCCGTGGTGTCCGCCGCCGACCGGGCGGCGCCCTCGGCGTCGGTGACGGCCTGGTCCGCGGCAGCCTTCTCGTCGTCGGTGGCGGTCTCCGGCAGCGCGGCGCGCGCGGCCGTGGCGTCGGCGAGCGTCTTGTCGGCGCTCTCCTTGGCGGTGGCGGCCGCCGCCGCCTCCTTCCTGGCGGTCGCCGCGGCGACCGCGAGGGGCGCCTCGTCGGAGAGGGCGGCGTCGACGATGTCCCGCGCGGCCCTGTCGGCGGCCACGGCGTCGTCGTACACCTTCTGCGCCTTCTCGGCGGCCTTCTCCAGTTCCTCGACGGAGGGCTTGCCCCGGTCGCCCTGGCCCTGCGTGCGCGAGGCGCCGGAGGGCGCGGTGTCGGCGAGCGCGGGGGTGACGGAGAGCAGCAGGACGGGGGTGGTCACGGCGGCGACGACGGCCGTGGCCAGCATGCGGCGAATCTTCAACGGAGTCCTTCTCGGGTCCGGAAAGCGAGCTCGGGAAATGGTGCGGGAAATGGGGTCGGAAAACGCGTTCGTGAAACGGGGAAGCGGGCGAGGAAGGCAGCAGGCAAGCGGGCGGGAAAGCGGGCGGTGCGTTCGGGCAGCGGGTCGGGCGAGTGCTGGGCCGGCCGCTGCGGTCGCGCTCACGCAGGGCTTCGGTGGTGATCGTATGACCGGAAACACCCTGGCCGGAAGCGTGCGGGCAGCGCCCCCGGTACGGCATCCCGCTCCCCCACGACGGGCAATTGCCTCATCGGGGGACAGTTGCTTTCCCTGTACGGGGCACTTTGGTGATCCATGTCATCCGCGACGCGGACGCACCGGCTGACTCGCCTGCTCACGGCGCCCGTTCGCGGCCCGACGTCCGGTCACGGAGGTGTGTCGCCCCGCTGTGCCACCGTGTCGAGGAGTTCCGGCAGGTCGCCGAGGCGGTCGAGGCCCTTCACGGCGCGGGCGGTGCGGTGGTTGGCGGCGAGGCGCGTGCGGTGGCGGTGGAGGAAGGCCCAGTACCCGGTGGTGTACGGGCAGGCGCGGTCACCGGTGCGGTCGGAGGGGCGGTAGGCGCAGGGGCCGCAGAGGTCGCTCATACGGTGGAGGTACGCGCCGCCGGAGGTGTAGGGCTTGGTGGTCATCAGGCCGCCGTCCGCGTACTGGGACATGCCGACGACGTTGGGGAGCATCACCCAGTCGTAGCCGTCGACGAAGCAGCGGTGGAACCAGTCGGTGACCGCCGCCGGATCCCAGCCGTCCTGGAGGGCGCGGCTGCCCAGCACCATCAGGCGCGGGATGTGGTGGGTCCAGCCGACGTCCCTGACCTGCGCGAGCACGGTGGAGAGGCAGTTGGCGGTGACCGCGTCGGCGTCCAGGTCGAGGAACCAGTCCGGCAGCGGGGCGGTGTGGCGCAGCGCGTTGCGGTGCCGGTACTCCTCGCCGAAGTGCCAGTACAGGTGCCAGACGTACTCGCGCCAGCCGGCGATCTGCCGGACGAAGCCCTCGACGCTGTTGAGGGGCGCGTCGCCGTCCCGGTAGGCCCGCTCGGCGCGCTCCACGCAGGCGGCCGGGTCGAGAAGACCGAGGTTCAGGGGTACGGAGAGCAGGCTGTGGCTCATCACCGGATCGGCGGCGAGCATGGCGTCCTCGTACCGGCCGAAGTCCGGGAGCCGGTGGGTGACGAAGTGCCGCAGCGCGGCCAGCGCCTCGCGCCGGGTGGCGGGGAAGCGCCGGGGGCCGTCGCGGCCGACGAAGGAGAGGTCGCCGTCGCGCTCCCAGCGGTCGAGGTCGTGGCGGACCTCGTCGTCGATCTCGTCCTCGGTGGGCTGCCAGGGGCCCCGGACGCCGAGAGTGCCCTGCCGGCGCGGCGGGGGTTCGCGGTTGTCGTGGTCGAGGTTCCACCGGCCGCCGGCCGGCTCGTCGCCGTCCATGAGCAGGTCGTGGCGCTCGCGCACCCAGCGGTAGAACCCCTCCAGCCGCAGGCTCCGTCCCCGGCCGCGCCCGGCCCACTCGGCGAAGGCGTCCCGGCTCACCAGGAAGCCCCGGGCCGGCAGGATCTCCACGCCCTCCTGCGCGGTGACGAACTCCAGCGCCCGGCGCGAGGTGGGGTGGCGGACCGTCAGCCGGGCTCTGGCGCCCAGGTCCCCGCGGATCCGGGCCAGGCCCTCGGTGTACGTGTCGGCGCGTACGTAGGTGACGCGGTCGCCGAGTTCGGCGGCGCGGTGCCGCATCGCCGAGAGCACCAGATGGGCCTTGGCCCGGTGGAAACGGCGGCGGCGCAGCACCGCACGCGCCTCGATCATGACCACCGGCGCGTGCGCGTCGGGGCCGCCGTGGCGGGGGTCGAGGAAGTGCGGGCCGAGCTGGTCCCCGAACAGCCAGTGGGGGCGTGGCTCCATGGGTTTCCGCCTCTCACGGCCGGTGCCCCGCGCGGGCGGTGTGTGCCGTACGCAGCCCTGCCGCGCGGTGACCGCCGGGTCGCCCCCTCGCCCGATGCTGCCAGCCGACGCCCGCGCCCGCCCGCCGACACTCCGGGCCTGGCCGAACGGGCCCCGGCGCTCCATGTGCGTCAGGTCGCGGGCGTCAGGTCGCGGGTGTCACGTCGCGGGCGTCAGGTCGCGGGCGTCAGATCGCGGGTGTCACGTCGCGGGCGTCACGTCGCGGGCTGCTGGAGCTTCCTGCTGGAGCCGAGGCGCAGGAAGGCCGTCTCCCCGGTGGAGTTGTCCACGCCGTCGTTGTCGGTGACGGCGTAGACCTGGCCGTCGCCCGCCACGGCCAGGCCCTCCAGCTTCTCCTGGGTCCAGCCGTTCGTGGCGCGCAGGTCGGGCAGCACGTCGTGCGCGAGCTTCTTCGGCAGTACGGGCAACCGGTCCGACGGCGCCGCGCCCTTGGGCAGGGCGACCGTGTACACCCGCTTGATTCTGGCGGCCGGGCCGTTCAGCTTGTCCCGCTCGATGACGGCGAGCCGGTCGCCGACCACGGTGATCTCGGAGAGGCCGATCCAGTCGCCCGGCGTGGTCGTGGTGCCGATCCGGTACCCGTACCAGCTCCAGGTGCCGGCCGTGACGTCGTACCGGCCGAGCCGGACGGTGCCGGCCGGGTCGCCCTTGACCTCGCGCTGGAGCGCGGCCCAGACCACCTCGCGGCCGTCGCGGCCGGTCGTCGCGGTGACCCCCTCGAAGCCCTGTCCGCCGAGGCCCGCGGCGATGTCCGCGGGCAGCGGGACGACCTGCCGGGTCCTTCCGGTGCTGTCGAGCCTGACCAGCTTGTTGCCCGCGCCGGTCGCGCCCTCCACGGCGAGCCAGAAACCGCCCTGCGGCCGGGCGTGGATGCCCTCCGCGTCGTAACCGACCGGCCGGCCGTCGCTCCCCTTGACCGTCAACGACCGGGTGATGACCGCCGGCTTCCGTGCCGCGTCGATGGTCAGGATCCGGGTGTCGGAGTACGCGGCGTCGGTCACGCTGTAGAGCTGGTGCGGCCTGCCGGGTACGGCGGAGAGCGCGCCGAGCGCGCCCCAGCCGATCGGGGCGCCGCCGGGGCCCGACGCCGAGACGAGGCCGGGGACCGCCGGGGTCCGCCGCCCCAGCCGGAAGACGTTCACCGAGGACCGTACGTTGACGGAGGCGTCGTCCTCCTCGCTGGAGACCGCGAGCAGTCCGCGCGACGGGATCGGCAGCAGCCCCTCGGGGCCGTTGGTGGTGGGCAGCACCTGGCGGAAGACCGGGGCGGTCGGCCGGCTCAGGTCGTAGACGGCGACGAAGTTGCTCCGCTCGGAGCCGACGAAGGCGTACCGCACGCCCTGGAACTCGGCGATCGCCAGGCCCTCGGGCTCGGTGCCCTTCTTCCCGGCGCGGCTCTCGTTGTGCAGCCCGTACCGCGTGGCGAGCGCCTCGAAGGTGTTGCCCGCGTCCCAGGCGACCTTGCCGGTCCGGCTGTCGAAGATCGACCAGCCCCGGGTGCCGCCGCGCCAGTCACCCTCGTTGGCGGTCGCCAGATAGCGGTCGTCGATCCAGCCGACCGCGTCGGGCTCGCGCGGCACGTCGGTGATCGAGCCGGTCGGGTCGATCCTGCCGTCATCGGCCGTGTCCACGCCCTCGACCGTCGCCGTACCGGCGCTGAACGCCTTGGTGACCCTGCCCGTCGGCAGGTCCACCACGACCACGCCGTTGTTCTCCTGGAGGGTCACCGCGAGCTGGTTGCGGCTGTTGACGGAGACGTACTCCGGCTCCGGGTCGGTCGGTTCGGTGATCCCGGCGTCGGCCAGGACGGGCAGCGCCCCGCCGTCCGCACGGGTCAGCGGGACGGCCCGGGTGCGCCACCGCTCCGGCGCGTCGCCCTTGAGATCGACGATCTGTACGAATCCGGCCGGGAGCTGGGGCAGGTCGCCCTTCTCGCGTCCGGGCGGGGTCGCCTCCTCGTCGCGTTCGTTCTCGATCGCGACGGCCGCGTACCGCTTGTCCTCGCTGATCGCGATGGAGTCGGGCTGGCCGCCGAGGTCGTGGCTGGCCACCCGGCGCCGGTCGCGCAGCGAGATGACGTCGAGCCGGCCGGAGGGTTCGGTGTAGCCGGCGCTGGTGTTCACCACCACCAGAACGTACGGACCGACCACGGCCACCGAGGTCGGCTCGTCCTCGGCGTCGCCGAGTTCGGTCAGCGACAGCGTGCCGAGCCCGCGCGGGGCTTCGGGGTCGCCGATGTCGAGGAAGCCGATCCGCCGGGCCGCGGCGTCGGTGTAGACGAGGGTGCGGCCGTCCTCGCTGGTCGCGGAGATCTCGGCAACGGTCGGGGCGGCCGGGTCGTCACCCGCCGGCCGGTTCTGGAAGACGGGGTACGTGGCGGTCCGGTCGAAGGCTACGGGCCGCTGCTGCCGCTCCGGGTGCGCGCTCGCCGGGTCCGCACCGGCGCCGGTCGGCAGGCCGATGACGACGGGGACGGCCACGGCCAGGGCTGCGAGGGCGGCGTAGGTTCTCTTCGGGAGCATCGTTTCTCCGTTGCACAACAGGGGCGGCGGAGCATGATGGTCCCGTCCACGGACGAGCGCGGCACGGCGTCCGGATGAACACCCGGCGAAGGCCGCCGGGAGGTCGCCGGGAGGCTGCCCGCCGGGGTGGCCGACGGGGTGTCCGACGGGCCGCGGGGCTCAAGGGGACGCGTCAGCCTTCCCGTTCGATCCACTCGCCGCCGCCCAGCGGGTAGTCGTAGCCGGGCCGGGCGCTCCCCGCGCTCGTACGGAACGGGACGCCGCCGTTGTCGACGCGCACCGTCCCGCCGCGTCCGCCGCTGGTCCACTTCACGCTGAGCTCCCAGCGGACGTCGTGCGCCGTGGTGCGCGCGTCGATGTAGAAGACCTCAGGGTCGGACTCGCTGACCTTGTACGGGAAGTCGCGCTGGCCGTTCTTGACGGTGACCGTGGGGCTGCCGTTGTCGAGGTCGATGTCGAAGGACTTGGTGCCGACGCCACCGCCGCAACCGACCCCCATCGAGTAGTCGTTCCAGGCGAGCGGCGCGCGCTTGCCGACGATCCGTACGTGCAGCTCCTCCAGGACGACCGTGTTCGGCCCGGTGCCCTGAAGGGTCAGGGCGACCCGCTGCTCCCCCGAGGCGACCGCGCCGTAGGCGGCGGCCCAGCGCGGCGCGTCCGGCTCGCCCGCGGGCGGGCCGACCTGCTCGGGTCCGCTGTCGACGAGGAAGTGCTGACTGCACGGATCCTCGTAGACGTAGGGGCGGACGGCGACGTTCAGCGGTGCGCCGGTGGCGCCGTCGGCGGGCGCGGCGCCCTTCCCGTCGCCGTCGCGCGAGGCTCCGGGGGCGGCTTCGGCTGAGCCCTCGGTGGCGGAGGCGGACGGGCCGGGGCTCTTCCCGCTGGGGGAAGGGGACGCGGAAGGGGAGGCGGAGTCCGACGCCGAGGGCGCCGGGGTGTCCGCCGTGCCCGTGGTCACCGCGGGGGCGCCGGCTCCCGTACCGTCGGCGGCGCGGGTCCCGTCCCCGCCGGAGGGCAGGGTGACGGCGAGCACCACGGCTCCCAGGACGGCGACCGCCGCGGCGGAGGCGATCAGCGCGCTCCGGCGGCGCAGCGGCGGCAGGGGCCGGCGCGGCAGGTCGACCAGGACCTCGTCGTCACCGCCGGCGCCGCCGTTTCCGGGGTTTGCGGCGTCCCTGTTCTCGCTGCCCCCGACGTCCCTGCCGTCGCTGTCCTTGGCGTCGCCGCCTTGGCCCGCATCGCCCACCTGGCCCGCCCGGTCCGACTGGCCCGCTTGGTCCGACTGGCCCGGTACAAGCGGGGCCGCCTGCTCGGACGTACCCACGGCGCCCGCGCTCTTCGCCCCGGTCGCCGCCCCGCCCTGGTCCGGTCTGGTCCTCCGGGCCGCGTCCGCCAGGATCCAGCGCCGGTGCACCTCCACCAGTTCCTGCCCCGTGGCCTTGCACACCCGGGCCAGACGCTCCACCGGGGCGTAGTCGTTGGGCACGGCGGTGCCGTTGCAGTAGCGGTGCAGCGTCGACGTACTCATGTGCAGCCGCTTGGCGAGCGCGCCGTAGCTCAGCCCCGAACGGTCCTTCAGCTCCCGCAGCAGCGCGGCGAACTCGTCCGCCGCCCCGGTCCCTCGCGCCTCAGGCACTCGTCCGCCCATCCCCTCGGTGTCCCCTCCACGCGTTCCAAGGGCCTTGCGTTTCCCCTGGTCAAAGGCTGTTTCGGCGTTCCAGCGTCCCGTAATGCCCGCTCCCCGTAGCGGCTGGGACGGATCACCCCACAAGCTCCAGTCATCCAAGCACCACCCCACCCGAACGACTAAGGGGCACCACGCCATGTCCAGCATCCGTAACTCCCGCTCGCGCCTCGTCACCACCGCCGCGGCCGTCGTGCTCGCCGCGCTCTCCCTGACCGCGTGCGACGACGGAACGGGCGTGACGGACGAGGGCGCGTCGGCGAACACCGCCGCCACCGGTACGGCCGCCACGCCCGGCGCGTCCTCCGCGGGCAGCGACGCCTCGAAGGACTCCGGCTCCGGCTCCGGCTCCTCCGCCAAGGGCTCCTCGTCGTCCGACGGCTCGTCCTCCGGCGACGCCGAGGACTCCTCCGACGCCGCGGAGCCGGGCGCGGACGCCCCCGCCCAGAAGGCCCAGGAACCCTCCGGCAAGGTGGTCACCTGCGAGGGCTCCACCACCAGGACGGTCGCCGCCCCGCTGACCCGCCCGGTGAACCACATGCTCCTCACCGTCACCAACACCGGCCGCAACACCTGCTTCCTGTACGGCTACCCGGCCGTCCGCTTCGGCGAGGCGCAGTCGGTGCCGCCGGTCATCGAGGACTCCCAGCCGCAGGCCGTCGTCAAGCTCGCACCGGGGCAGTCCGGTTACGCCGCGGTGAGCCTGTCGGCCACCGACGGCAGCGCCTCGAACGGCCGCACGGAGAAGTCCCTGGAGGTCTACTTCCAGGGCCGCTCCGGCTCGGAGAGCGTCGGCTCGGGTGCCACCCCGTCGCTGCCCGCCAAGGGCGTGTACGTCGACGACTCGCTCAAGGTCACGTACTGGCAGCAGACGATGGACACCGCCATCGACTGGTGACGTCCCGCCCTGTGGTGACGGACCGAGGTGGCCGGGGATCGCTCCCGGCCACCTCGGTGGTGTGTGGTCCCCGGCCATGTGCGGCCCCAACCGGCCCCGCACGGCCCGGCCTTCGTACGGCTGCCTCGGACAAGCGGGACGAATGGTGTGTCGCGTGCGCTCACGGCCCCCCGCGCAAGATCGGGGCTAGACTCCACTCGATCCGAAGTTCCACATATGAATACGCTCTCCTGTCGGCGGCGAATTTACCTGCACGGCGTACACGGAACGATAACCCGGACGTAACCCTCCGGGAACGTGGGACGCCTTGCAGTTGCAGTCGAATCGCGACCTACGAGGGAAATTTCCATCGCCATGAACAAGGGACAATTCGCTCCTTCCATATTGGCCACGGCAGCCATACGGCGAGGGGATCTGCTGGCTGCGGCCCGGCATGTCGAAACCGTCCATGAAGCGATCCCGGATTCCGCCCCACCCGATGAACTGGCCCGCTACAACTGGCTGATACTCCAGTTCGCGGCGGCCTCGATAGGCCCTCGGCGCGCCGTTGAGCGGTTTATGGCGGAGCAGTCGGAAAAGCTGGCGGACGGGGTCATGCTGTCGCTGGAGCCGGAGGCCGCGCCCTGGCTGGTGCGGGAGCTGTTACGGGCCGACGACCGGGCAGCCGCGGAGGCGGTCGTGGGGGCGGCGGGGCCCGAGACACGGCCCGGATCGCTGCATGCGCGGAGTCTGCTGGACCGGGACGCGGCGGGGCTGCGCCGGGTGATCGAGCGTTATCGGGATCCGTGGGCGCGCGCCTCGGCCATCGAGGATCTGGGGATGTTGCTCATGGCGGCGCCGGAGCGGCCGTACGCGGAATCGGAATTCCGGCTGCGTCAAGCGGCCGAAATATACCGGAAAATCGGTTCGGTCCGCGACGAGGAGCGGGCCGTCCGGCGGCTGCGGAAGTTATCGGAACGGGCCGCCGACATCTCCACCGACGACCTCGCCCCCGCCGGTATTCCGGCCGCCGGAATTACGGGTGCCCGTTCGGGCACGGAAGGCTTCTGGGCCCGTATGACGAAGTCCGAACGGGCAGTGGCGACGCTGGCGCGCGAGGGGTTCAGTAACCATCAGATAGCGGGCCGACTCTCCATTTCACCCCATACCGTCGATTTTCATCTGCGCCGCATCTTCCAGAAGCTGGGTGTCCGGTCGCGTGTCCAACTGGCGCATAAGCTCAGTTCCCCCGTCGGACAGCTCGCCGGGCACCGGACGTCGAACGTCGAAGGGGCCTGCTGATCCGTCTCCACGGGATCCGCCCCTTCATCCGGCGGCGTTGCGCTCCGCGAGGACCGGGGCGGTGGTGCGCGCGGTGAGATGGCAGCGGATCGGGCCGTTCTCCTTGAGCGTCACCGTCTTGCCGAGCGGGATCTCGGGCCCGGCGGGCCGGAGTTCGTACCGCTGGAGCAGAACGGCGAGACAGAGGACCGACTCCAGCATCGAGAAGTGCTGCCCGATGCAGGCCCGGCTGCCGCCGCCGAACGGGAACCAGGCGTAGCGCGGCCTGCCGGCCTCGCCCTCCGGAGTGAAGCGCTCGGGGTCGAAGCGCTCCGGGTCCGGCCAGTGCGCGGGGTCGTACTGGGTGACCGCGCCGCAGACCATCACATCGGCCCCGGCGGGGATGCGGTGGCCGTCGACCACCGTGTCCCTGACGGCCCGGCGGGAGATGAAGGGGACCGGAGACTGGAGGCGCATGGCCTCCTTGAGCACCTTCGTGAGGTAGGGGAGCGCGTCCAGGTCGGCGGCGCCCGGCCTCCGCCCGGCGAGCACCCGGTCGACCTGCTCGCGGGCGCGGGCCTGCTCCTCCGGGTGCCGGGCCAGCAGATACAGGGCCATGGCCAGCCCGGTCGCGGTGGTCTCGTGGCCCGCGACCAGGAAGATGAGGACCTGGTCGCGGATCTCCTCCAGGTCGAGCGCGTCGCCGCCCCCGGAGGGTCCGGAGGCATCGGACACGCCGGACGCCCCGGACACGCCGGACGCCCCGGACGCGTCGGACACGCCGGAGGCGTCGGACGCCCCGGACGCGCCGCCCGCCCCGGAGGCGCCCATGAGCAGCCCCAGCAGGTCGTCGCCCGTCCCGTCGGCGGCGCTCCGGGCGGCGGCGCCCTTCTCCGCACGGCCCGTTCTGCGCTCGGCGATGATCTCGTCGCACAGCTCGTACAGCCCCCGCCGGGCGGCGGCGGCCCGGCGGTTGCGCGGGGTCGGCCAGTGGCGGGGCAGGGTGAGCGGTGTGTTGCCGCGCTCCAGTGTGTAGTCCAGGAGGACGGGCAGACAGCGGTTCACCACCCGCACCGCGGCGTCGGAGTCCGCGCCGAAGAGGATGTGGCACAGGGTGCGGAGCGCGAACGCCGGCATCTCCTCGGTGAGGTCGACGGTGCGGCCGGGCGCCTCGCGCCACCGCTCGGCCAGCGCCTCCGCCTGGGCGCACGCCGCGTCGGCGTAGCCGTCGACCCGGCGGCGGGTGAACAGCGGCTGGATCAGGCGACGTTGGCGCCGGTACTCGTCGTCCTGGCTGGTGAGCAGGCCGTTGCCGAAGGACTCCCGGATGACCTCGTACATGACGTTGTCCTTGCGGAAGTCGGCCGCGCGCGTGGCCAGCACCTCCCGGGCGCCCTCGGCGGAGAAGACCAGATGGAGGTCGAGGCGCAGACCGGGCAGCCCGGCGGCGAGGCGCACGACGTCCCCGTACTCGCGTCTGGCCCGCCGGAACGCGCTCAGCGGGTTGCGGCGCAGCTCCAGCAGGGATCTGGCCAGCCGGGCACCGGTCGGTCCCGGGACGGGCGTTTCGGCCGTCACACGCATCCCCTCCGCTCGCTCCGTCACAGCTTCCCTCCCGATGGCTCCGCTCCGTGGTCGCCGGGTCACATCGAGCCTGGCAGACCCGCCTTCCGACCGGCACTACGTGGATACGTAGTGCCGGTCCTACGTGTCCACGTAGTGACCTCGAAGGGCGGATTGCGCGAAGAATGTGGACCCAACGCCGCCGGGGGCCGCGGCCGTTCGCCGACAACAGTGCGGGCGTAAGACCGTCTCGTCCCGCGCGGCCGACGCCCGCGCGGGACCCGGAACGAGAAAGAAGGACGGGATGGCGACGATTGCGCGTGCCAGCCGCTTCGAAGCGCTGGGGACCTGCCTGCCCGCCGCGGTGCAGCCGACATCCGAACTGGTCGCCACGATCACCGGGGCGAATGTTCCCCTGGAGCGCGTCACCGGCGTCACGGCCCGCCGGGTCGCCGACGCGGACGCCGGCGAGGACTCCTTCGGGCTGGCCCTGCGCGCCGCCCAGGACGCGCTGCGCACCTCCCGCTACGAAGCGGGCGAGTTGGACGTGGTGATCTCCACGTCGATCAGCCGCAGCAAGGGCGGCGACCGGTACCTCTTCGAGCCGTCGTTCGCCCGGATGCTCATCGAGGAGCTGGGCGCCCACCGGGCGATCCACTTCGACCTGTCCAACGCCTGCGCGGGAATGATCACCGGCGTCCATGTCCTGGACCGGATGATCCGGGAGGGCATGGTCCGTAACGGCCTGGTGGTCAGCGGCGAGCGCATCACCCCGATCGCGCGTACGGCCGCCGCGGAGATGGAATCCTCCCGCGACCCCCAGTTCGCCTCCCTCACGGTGGGGGACTCCGGCGCCGCGGTGATCCTCGACGAGTCCGAGGACGAGTCCGACCGGATCCACCACGTCGAGCTGATGACGGCCGCCGAGTACTCCCATCTCTGCCTGGCCATGCCGAGCGAGCGGACCGGCGGCCTCGCCATGTACACGGACTCCAAGACGCAGCAGGCGGAGGGCCGGCGGAGGATCTGGTCCGGCTTCTACAGCGACTTCCTCGCCAAGGACGGCGCGGACTTCGCGGACGAGAAGTTCGACTACGTCATCCACCACCAGGTCTCCACCCGGTTCATCGACTTCATGCAGGAGCACGGCGAGTCGGCGTTCAGCACCGCGATGCCCGAGACGCTGTCCACGGCCCACTACCTCGGCAACACCGCCAGCACCTCGCACTTCGTCACACTCGGCGAGCACCTGCGGGCCGGGACCGCGCGCCGGGGCGCCAAGTTCCTTCTGGTGCCCGCCGCTTCGGGCGTGGTCACCGGGGGCCTGTCCGCGACGATCACCAATCTGGGAGTCTGACCGTGGGTACGATCATCAGGGCCGCCTCCGCCACCGTGCCGCAGGCCGTCCGCACCTCCGACATCCGGCTGGCGGCCGAGGCCGCCCAGGACTGCCTGGACCAGGCCGGGCTGGCGCCCCAGGCGGTGGGCGTCCTGGTGAACGTCGGTGTCTACCGGGAGAACAACGCCCTCGAACCGGCCATGGCGGCGCTGGTGCAGAAAGAGGTGGGCATCAGCCTCGACTACACCGTCGACCGGTCGCCCGGCCTCTCCTTCGACCTGATGAACGGCGCCTGCGGCGTCCTCAACGCCGTCCAGGTCGCCCAGGCCCTGCTGGGCAGCGGCAGCACCGAACGCGTCCTGGTCACCGCCGCCGACGTGCACCCCGGCGGCAACGCCCGTCTGGACCCCGGCTATCCGTACGCCGACCTCGGCGCCGCCCTGCTGCTGGAGCGGTGCGCCGACGGCGGGAGCGGCTTCGGCCCGGTCCGCGCGTACAGCGCCCGGGGCACCTCGGGGACGACGGGCTATGTGAGCCTGGCCGGGGGAACGGGCGAGGAGCGCGGACAGATCACCGTGCACCACGAAGAGGGCTGGGCGGAGCGGCTGCTGGACCTCGCCGCCGACAGCGTCGACGGGTACGTACGCGAGGAGGGCCTGGCCCTCGACCGTACGCTGCTGGTCTGCAACCGGCCCGCGCCCGGCTTCCCCGAGGAGCTGGCCGGCCGCCTGGGCATGGCCCCGGCCGCCGTCGTGGCCCCCGAGGTGGCCGACGCGGGGGCGGGCGAACCGCACACCGCCGCCCCGGTGCTCAGCTATCTCCAGGCGGTACGGGACGGACTCCCCGACGGCTACGACGAGTTGCTGTTCGTGACCGCGGGAGCGGGCCCGAGCGTGACCTGCGTACGCTACCGGCCGCAGGACCGGTGAACGCGGTGGCCCCGATACCCGCGGACCGCGAGGACGGCCCGGCCGACATCCTGGAGCGCAACGCCCGCACCTTCCCCGCCAAGGCGGCGATCGTGCACCCGGACGGACACGACGCCGACGGATCGATCCGCTACCGCGAACTGACCTACGGCGAACTCCACGACCAGGTCGAGCGGTTGGCGGCCGGGTTCCACCGGATCGGCATCACCCGGGGCACCCGGACCATCCTCATGACCGCCCCGGGCCCCGATCTGTTCGCCGTCGTCTTCGCCCTGATCCGGATCGGCGCGGTCCCGGTCGTGGTGGACCCGGGCATGGGCGTCAAGCGGATGCTGCACTGCTACCGGGCGGTGGGCGCCGAGGCGTTCATCGGTCTGCCCGTCGCCCATGTCGTACGGGTCCTCGGGCGCGGCGCCTTCCGCGACGTACGGACCACGGTCACCGTGGGCCGCCGCTGGTTCTGGGGCGGCGAGACGCTGGCGCGGCTGCGCACCGGACCCCGCGCGGAGAACCTGCCCCGCCCGTCCGCCGACGACCTCCAGATGATCGCCTTCACCACGGGCAGCACCGGCCCCGCCAAGGGCGTCGAGTACACCCACCGGATGAGCGCGCCCATGCTGCGGCTGCTCCAGGCCGTCCACGAGCGCGACAGCGACGACGTCTCGCTGATCACCCTGCCCGCGTACGGCATCCTCGACCTGCTGCACGGCTCGACGCTGGTGCTCGCGCCGGTGTCACCGGCCAAGGTCGCCGACGCCAGGCCCGAGCTGCTGACCGACGCCCTGACCCGCTTCCGGGTGACCAGCATGATCGCCTCGCCCGCGCTGCTGCGGGTGCTCGGGCAGCATCTGAAGGAGCACCGGACCGAACTGCCCGACCTGCGGTTCGTCGCCGCGGGCGGGGCGCCCGTACCGCCGGACGTCGTGGCGACCGTACGCGGGGCGCTCGGCGAGAAGGCCGAGTTCCATGTGACCTACGGGGCCACCGAGGCGCTGCCGATCTCCTCCGTCGAATCGGCCGACGTGCTCGGCTGGGCGGACGGGACCGGCTCTGCGGACAGGACCGGCTCGGCGGACACGCCTCGTTCCCTCGACGCGCCCGGCTCCGCGGACGCGCCCGGTTCCGTCGCCGGGACCGGCGGGACGGCCGCGCTGTCGGCGTCCGGCGCCGGTACGTGCGTGGGCCGCCCGCTGCCCGGCATGGCGGTACGGATCATCCGGGTGTCCGACGGGCCCGTCGAGCGCTGGACTCCCGAACTGGCCCTGCCGCAGGGCGAGATCGGCGAGATCGTGCTCGCGGGCGACGCGGTCAGCCCGGGGTACCACGGCGACCCCGCCGCCAACACCCAGTACAAGATCCCCGAGGAGACCGCCGACGGCACCACGCGGCTGTGGCACCGTACCGGCGACCTCGGCTACCTGGACGCCTCGGGACGGCTCTGGTTCTGCGGCCGGCGCGCCCAGCGGGTCCGGACCACGGACGGCGACCTCCACACCGTACGGTGCGAAGGTGTGTTCAACGCCCACCCCGAGGTGCGCCGTGCCGCCCTCGTCGGGGTCGGGGAACCCGGCGCGAAGAAGCCGGTGGTCTGTGTGGAGACCGAACCCGGCGTCACCGACGCGCGCTGGCGTGAACTCGTACCGGAACTCCGCGCGTTGGCGGCCGGGCACGAGGTGACCCGGGGCCTGGAGGAGTTCCTGCGCCACCCGGCCTTCCCGGTGGACATCCGGCACAACGCGAAGATCGGCCGGGAACAGCTCGGCGTCTGGGCCGCACGCCGACTCGCGGCGCGCCGCCGCCCCGCCACCACCGCGCGCACCTGGGCACTGCGGGCCGTACCGCTGGCCGGCTGGGCCTACCTGCTGGCACGGCCGGTCCTCCCGGACCATCCGGTGGTACGCGCCCTGTGGTGGGCCGACGCCTTCCTCAGCGTCGGCGTCCACGCCGCCCAGATCCCGGCGGCGCTGCCACGGGGCCGCGCGGCCGGTTACCGGGACGCCGCGACCGCCGGGCTGACCATGCTGTACGGCGCCACCTGGTGGCGCACCCTGCCCCCGGCCGAACCGGCGCGGGACGACACACCGGGGACGAAGAAATGAAGGTCCTGATCACCGGCGCCTCCGGGTTCCTCGGCGGACATCTCGCCGAGGCCGCGCTCCACGCCGGGCACGACGTACGCGCCCTCGTCCGGCAGGGCTCCGACCTGACCCGGCTGCGCGCGCTCCCCGGCCTGGAACTGGCCTACGGGGACCTGGCGGACGCCGCCTCGCTGGCGCGCGCCGCCGAGGGCGTGGACGTCGTCCACCACAGCGCCGCGCGGGTCGTCGAGCACGGCACCCGCGAGCAGTTCTGGAGCGCCAACGTCCTCGGCACCCGGCTGCTGATGGAGGCCGCCCGCACGGCGGGCGCGGAACGCTTCGTCTTCATCAGCAGCCCCAGCGCGCTGATGCGGGTGGGCGAGGGGGACCGGCTCGGCATCGACGAGACCACCCCGTACCCCGACCGCTACTACAACCTCTACTCCGAGACCAAGGCGGCCGCGGAGCGCCTGGTCCTCTCCGCGAACCGGCCGGGGTTCACCACGGTCTCGCTGCGTCCGCGCGGCATCTGGGGACCGCGCGACCGCGCCGGGTTCCTGCCCCGGATGGTCGGACGGATGGCGGCCGGGCGGCTGCCCGACCTGGCGGCGGGGCGGACGGTGGTCACCTCGCTCTGCCACTGCGACAACGCGGTCGCCGCGTCGCTGCTGGCGGCGGACGCCCCGGCCGAACGGGTCGGCGGCAAGGCGTACTTCATCGCGGACGGGGAGCGGACCGACCTCCGGGAGCTGCTGGTACGGCTGGCCGGGCTGTTCGGTGTACAACCGCCGACCCGCCGGATCCCGCCGCTCGTCCTCGGCGCCCTCGTCGAGGCCGTGGAGCTGGCCTGGCGGGTGCCCGCGCTGGCCGCCCGCCGCGAACCGCCGCTCACCCGCTACGCGGTGGCGCTGCTCACCCGCTCGACCACGTACGACACGACCGCGGCGGAACGGGACCTCGGGTACGCGCCGGTCATCAGCCAGGAGGACGGGCTGAAGCAGCTCATGGCGTGGGTCGAGTCGCTGGGCGGGGTGGAGGAGTTCAAGCGCGCCGTCCGGTGAGCCTCGGTGGGCGTCCGGTGGGCGTCCGGTGAGGTGGCGCGCGGTGACGGGCCCTGCCGGCCGGTCGTCTCCGCGCGGCCGGGGGCGTGTCGTCAGGCGAGCTTCGCGTAGACGATGAGGTTGTTCACCGGGTGCCCCTGCGCGTCGAAGTCGCCGTCGCAGGTGATCAGCCGCAGGGCGCGCTCGTCGGTCGGGCCGTAGACCTTGTCGGTGGGGAACGCGTTCTTGCCGACGCTCTCGGTGCCGGTGACGGTGAAGCGCGCCGCCGCGCCCCGCTCGTCGGTGACGGTGATGTCCGCACCCTTGGCGATCTTCTTCAGGTCGTGGAAGACGGCCCTGCCGAAGCGGGTGTCGTTGTGGCCGATGATCACGGCGGCGCCCGTCTCCCCGGGTACGACGGCGCCGGTGTACCAGCCCGCCGTCATCCCCTTCTCGGCGGGCGGGACCTCCACGGTGCCGTCCTCGTTGAGCCCGAGGTCCATCAGGGAACTGCTGATCCCGATCGAGGGGATGTCGACCTTGGCGGGCGCGGCGGGCGACGCGGGCTTCCCGTCCCCGTCCGGCTGCCCGCTCCCGGACGAAGGGCCTACGGGGTCCACGGAGGCCACGGAGCCCGCGGCGGACGACGCGCCCCCGGGGTCGGACGAACAGCCGGTGAGCAGGAGGACGGCGGCGGTGAGGGCGAGGACGAGGGCCGGCAGGGTGCCGGGGCGCCGTACCTGAGGGTGCGCGGGGGACACGACGGGCTCCAGGGGTGGGACGGGCGGAGGACGGAGGGGGCGCGGCGGGGGCCGGAGGACGGGGCCGGGGCCGGGAAGAAGCCGTGGGGGGGGCCCCACGCCGAGCAGCAGCCCGCCCCCCCGTCGTGAGAGACAGACGGGGCGAGCGCCCGGAGGGGGGTTGTGACGCGCGCCCC
>NZ_JBHZDA010000010.1:63004-68604 GCF_042755665.1 Streptomyces sp. NPDC059142 | reverse complement strand
GGGGGGGGGGGGGGGGGGGGGCCGCCGCGCGCGCCCCCCCCCCCGGGGCGCCGCCCCCCCCCCCCACGGTGGTGCCTGATCAGGCGGTGCGCGGTGCGCGGGGGGTAGGTCGAGCGCGGCGCGCGGAGACGCGAGGGGTGCTCACCGAGATGTGGCCACGCGGTATGTGCTCACGCGGTACGTGCTCACGCGACATGTGGTGACGCCGCATGGGGTGACGCGATGTGTGGTGACGCGATGTGTGCCGTGCCACCGTGCTGTGTCGTGCTGTGCTGTGTCGTGCTGTGCTGTGCTGTGCTGTGCTGTGCTGTGCTGTGTCGGGGTCAGCCGTTGGCGCGCGCGGTGGCACGGCGGCGCAGGACGAACGTACCGGCGCCCGCGAGCAGCAGCGTGCCCGCCGCCGTACCGGCGAGGGGGGCGACACCGGTGGCGGATCCGGCCGGGGCCTCGCCCGCCGCGACACCGCCGCGCGGGGCCTCCTTGGCAGCCTCGGCCCGCTTGGCCTCGGCGCTCTTCTGCTCCTCGGCCCGCTGCGCCTTGTCGCTCACGGCGGCGCTCGGCGCGTCGCCCGCGGCGACGCCGCCGCGCGGCGCCTGCTGGGCGGCCTCGGCACGCTTGGCGGCCTCGGCGCGCTTGTCGTCCTGGGCCTTCTGGTCCGACGGGGTGCGCTCCGCTTCGGCCGCCTTCATCTTCGCGTCCGAGGAACGGTCCTCCGGCTTTTCGGCCGCCGCCGAGTCCGGCACCGACGCCCGGGGCTGGTCGGAGACGGTGTCCGCGACGGCCGCGGTGGCCGGGACGAGCAGCGCGCCGGCCGCGACAGCGGTCAGTGCGGCGAGACGCAGGCGGAGATGACGAGACATGGGTCGCTCCAGTTCCGGCCCGGTGTGGGTGGTGCCTGGATGCCGATTCGCACCAGGTTCCGGGCATGACCCCAGCCTGTCGACCACATGTGAAGAACCTGTCAGGACGTCATAGTCATCGCATCAGGACCGGTGCCCGCGTCAGGACCGGTCCCCGGCGCGGCCGGCAGGCGCAGGGTGAAGACCGAGCCCTTCCCCTCCGTGCTCACCACCCCCGCCGTACCGCCGTGGGCCTCCGCCAGCTTGAGGACGATCGCCAGGCCGAGGCCGCTGCCACCGGTGGACCGGTTACGGGACTTCTCCGCGCGCCAGAAGCGGTCGAACACGTGCGGGACATCGGCGGCCGGGATTCCGGTGCCGGTGTCGGAGACCTCGACGGCCACCTCCTCACCGGGGCGCTCCGTGTCGCTGACGTACGAGCGCAGCGTCACCCGCCCGCCGGAGGGGGTGTGCCGTACCGCGTTGGAGACCAGGTTGCCGACCGCCTGGCGCAGCCGCACCGGGTCGGCGTCGAGCAGCGGCGGTCGCGGGGCGCCGGGCGCCGCCGGGGCGAGCGTCAGCGTGACGCCCGCGGTCTCGGCGAGGCCCTGGTGCGCGGTGGCGACCTGGCCGAGCAGGTCGTCGATCCGTACCGGCTCCATGTGCAGCCGCAGCGCGCCCGCGTCGGCCGCCGCCAGGTCCTGGAGGTCGTTGATGATGTGCTGGAGCTGGACCGCCTCGTCGTGGAGCGAGGCGACGAACGCCGGGTCGGGTTCGGCCAGTCCGTCCTGTGCCGCCTCCAGCCAGCCGCGGATGTTGCTCAGCGGCGTACGGAGTTCGTGGGCGACGTCGCTGACCATCGCCTTGCGCTGGGCCTCCAGCCGGGCGCGGTGCGCGGCCATGTCGTTGAAGGCGGCGGCCAGTCGGCCGATCTCGTCGTCCGGGCCGACCGGCACGGGCGCCGAGTCGAGGCCGTCCCGCATCCGCTGGGCGGCGCCGGTGAGCGCGTGCAGCGGGCGTACGAACCGGGTTCCGGCGATCACCGAGGCGCCGACCGTGAGGGCGAGGACGAGGGCCGCGACCCCGGCGATACGGGCGGTGCTCTTCGGCGAGAGGTCGAACCCGGGCACGCTGACGGCGCGCGGGCCGCCGATGAACAGCAGGGCGGGCGCCGCGACATAGCCGGTCAGCTGTTCGCGGCGGGCGCTGCCGACGCAGGAGGCGATGTCCCGGTCGTACTTGCTGTTACGGGCCTCGGTCGCCCCCTGGTACCCGTAGGCCGCCGCTCGTTCCTTCTCCGCCGTCGCGCGGGCCGTCCCGTCGTCCTCGTCCCGCTTGGCGGCTTCCTGGACGGCCTTCTCCCGGCGGGGGCTCGCCACCATCTCGCCGGACTCGTCCCTGGGGCCCTCGGCCGGACGGGCGGCTTCCGCGTCCTCCATGTACCCCCGCTGCCAGGACAGGTCCAGGTTCAGCCTCACGCCGGTCCTGCCCTGGCGTTCCAGGCAGGCGTCGGCCAGTTGGTTGAGCGCGTCGAGGGCCTTCTTCTCGGTCCGGGTGGGGGTCTCCGGCTCGGCCGCCAGGCACTTCCCGTCCACATTGCGGTCGGCGTCGCCGCTGCTGACGTAGTGGATACGGGGCCGTCCGCTCGGGCCGTCGACGACGTCCGCCGCGATGCCCACGCCGTTGAGGCACTCCACCTGCCTCTGCGCGATCTGCCGCAGGCTCTCACGCTCCTTCCCGGGCAGCAGGAACGGGCCGACGGCGCGCGGGTCGACGCGGTCCGTGTCCCCGGAGGACGCGTCGGACACCAGGGCGGTGTCGACGGAGAGCGGATCGACGACCGCGGACGCCTGCGCCGGCAGCGGATCGACCGCCGCCCCGGCGGCCGAACCGGAATCCTTACCGGAATCCGAACCGGAGCCCGAACCGCCCCCGGGGGCGGCCGAGTCGAAGAGCGGGCGCCGGTCCTGGGTGGTGAGCGTGATCCGGCGTTCGGAGTCCTCGGCCAGTTTCCGTACCGTGGCGTCCACCCCCTCCCAGCTCGGGTGGGTGGCCGCGTATCCCATCAGCGTGTTGTAGATGGTGGCGTCGGCGCTGAGGTTCTGCCCCTGCTCCTGGCGGATCGCGACCGAGGTCGTCTGCACGACGAGCCAGGCCGTGGCGGCCACCGAGCACGAGGCCACCAGCGCCGACACGGTGAGCAGACGGCCGAGCACGCTTCTGCGGAGCGGCAGCCGGGCGGGGGTGCGCCTCTCACGAGGGGGCATGGCGTCCGTCCTTCGCGGGGTCGGTCAGCTTGTAGCCGACGCCGAACACGGTGAGCAGCCGGGTCGGCCGCCGCGGGGAGCGCTCGATCTTCTTGCGCAGATGCATGACATGGACGTCGACGGTGCGCCCGCTGATGTACGTGGCGAAGCCGTGCAACTCCTCCAGGAGCCGCTGCCGGGTGAAAACCCGGTCCGGCTCGGCCGCCATCGCGGCGAGGATACGGAACTCGCCGGGCGTGCAGACGACCGGCGTGTCCCCGACGGACACCTCGTGCCGGGCCGGATCGATCCGCAGGGTGCCCACCGACAGCACCTCGTCGCCGGGCACGGCAGCGGGGGCGGGCACCGGTACCCGCGCCCGCACCGGCGCGGAACCGGAACGGCCATCGGAACGGCTACCGGAACCGGCGTCAGGACCCGAAAGAGAACCGGAACCGGAACCGGAACCAGAACCGGAGCCCGAGCCGGAGCCGGAAGCAGAACCGGCGTCCGGTGAGCCCCCGGAGCGCCGGTGGCGGCGCAGCAGCGTACGGACCCGGGCCATCAGCTCGCGCGGGCTGAACGGCTTGGTCATGTAGTCGTCGGCGCCGAGATCCAGACCGAGCAGCAGATCGTCCTCGGTGGAGCGGGCCGTCAGCATCAGCACCGGCACCTCCCGGCCCTCGGCGCGCAGGATCCGTACGACGTCCAGGCCGTCGGTCCGGGGCATCATCACATCGAGGACGAGCAGGTCGGGCGCCCGGTGCCGGACCCCCTCCAGCGCCGCACGGCCGTCCTCGACGACCGTGACCGCGTACCCCTCGTGCTCCAGGTAGCGGCGCACCAGTTCGGCCTGCTTCGCGTCGTCTTCGGCGACCATGATGTTTGCGCGCACGCGGACGATCGTATGCGAAGCATCAATTTGCCTCACGTAGAAGGGAGTTGGCCACAAAGGGCCTGAGTGCGGAATGAATCGCGGCGGCTGCGGCGTTCGGCCCGGCATGAAGCTACGGAAGCTGGGGTTCCTGACGATCGGACTCTTCGACGGCGCCGATCCGGGCCCGGGACACGAGTCGACGCTGAAGATCATCGAGCTGGGTGAGCGGCTGGGGTTCGACAGCGCCTGGGTGCGCCACCGCCATCTCCAGTACGGCATCTCCTCGCCCGTGGCGCTGCTGGCCGCCGCCTCGCAGCGCACCTCGCGGATCGAGCTGGGCACCGCGGTCATCCCGCTGGGCTGGGAGAATCCGCTGCGGCTGGCCGAGGACCTGGCGACCGTCGACATCCTCTCCGGGGGCCGCCTCAACCCGGGGGTCAGCGTCGGTCCGCCGATGAACTACGACCACGTCAAGGACGCGCTCTACCCGGACACGGCGGAGGCCGAGGACTTCGGCCACCCGCGTGTGCGGCGGCTGCTGGACTTCGTACGCGGCGAACGGGCCTCCGGTTTCAGCGGCGTCCAGGGCTTCGAGTCCTTCTCCGACCGGGTCCAGCCGCACTCCCCCGGTCTGGGCGCGCGCATGTGGTACGGCGGCGGCAGTCTGCGGTCGGCGCGGTGGGCGGGCGAGAACGCGATGAACTTCCTGACCAGCAGTGTCGTGAAGGCGGAAGAGGCGCCGGAGCCGGAGGAGACGAGAGAGACGAGAGAGGCGGGGAAATCGGGGGAGAAGGGAGAGATGGGAGGGACGAGAGAGCCCCTGGACTTCGCGGCGATCCAGCTCTCGCACATCCGGGCCTTCCGCGCCCACCACCCCGACGGCGAACGCGCCCGTGTCTCGCAGGGACTCGTCGTCATCCCGACGGACAGCGCCTCGCCGTCGCAGCGCGCGAAGTACGAGGAGTACGCCCGGACGCGGCTGCCGCGCACCGCCGCCCCGCAGGGCCCCGCGCGGCTGATGTTCGCGCCCGATCTGGTCGGGACGTCGGAGGAGATCGCCGAACGGCTGCGGGCCCATGTCGCGTTCCGCGAGGTCGACGAGGTCGCGTTCGCCCTGCCGTTCACCTTCGGCCACGACGACTACGTCCAGATCCTCACCGACATCGCGACCCGCCTCGGCCCGGCGCTCGGCCGGCCCGCCACCACCGGCTGACACCGCACCGCACCGGCTGACACCGCACCGCACCGACCGGCACCGACCCGCACCGCCCCGCACCGACCCGTTGACATGAGCATGAGCCCGTCCCTAGCGTGGCGCCTCGCCGTTACATCGATGTAAAGGCGCGTCGGTGCACAGGCGCACCGATGTGAAGAACGGCGGAAAGGACCCCCCGTGCTTCCCAGCTCCCTTCCCAGTCCCCGTCCCGGCCCCGCCAGGCCGCCCCGCGCGCGTACCGCCCTGCTCCTCGCCGCCCTCCTCGGGCTCGTCGTGGGCCTGCTGCCCGCGCTCACCGCCCCGACCGCGGCGGCGGCGCCGGCCGCGGACCGCGCCGCCCCGCGCCCCCCCCCCGCCGCCGCGGCCACCCCGCCGCGGCGCCGGGCGGCGCGGCGCTCGGCGCCTCCTGGCTGCTCACCGGC
>NZ_JBHZDA010000010.1:59894-62994 GCF_042755665.1 Streptomyces sp. NPDC059142 | reverse complement strand
CCGCACAGCTCGGGTTCTTGGGGGGACTGCTGCCCGCTCACACCGCCCCGCCGGGGCGGGGGCCCCCGGCCGCGCCCCGCGCCGCCCCGCGCGCCGCCGCCGCAGCGGCGGCCGGCACGTTCCGCAACCCCCTCAACACCGGCCCCGACCCCTTCATGACGCACTGGAAGGGGAACTACTACCTCACGACGACCCAGGGCAACAGCATCCGGATGTGGCGCTCCCCGTCCCTGGGCACGCTGCTGACCGCCGCCCCGATCACCGTCTGGACGGACACCGACCCGTCCCGCGACCGCAACATCTGGGCGCCGGAGTTCTACCGCTTCGGCGAGCGCTGGTACATGTACTACACGGCCGACGACGGCGTCGACGACCACCACCGGCTGTACGTCCTGGAGTCGGAGGGCGACGACCCGGCCGGTCCGTACCACTTCAAGTCGAAGCTCGCCCCGCCCAACCACGCGAACGACTTCGCCATCGACGCGGGCATCCTCCAACTGGGCGGCCGGCTCTACCTCGCGTACAGCGGCATCAACCAGTACCAGCACAACGGGCTCAACATCGCCCCGATGTCCAACCCGTACACCGTCTCCGGCAACGCCGTCGCCCTCGACGGCGCCGGCGGCTGCCCCGAGGTGCGCGAGGGGCCGGAGTTCCTGTACCGCAACGGACGGGTCTGGATGACCTACTCCGCCTGTGACACGGGCAAACCGGACTACCAGGTCTGGATGATGTCGATGCCGCTGGACGCCGACCCGCTCGTACCGGGCAACTGGCGCCAGCACCAGGGCGCGGTGTTCTCCCGCGCCGACGACCGGGGCGTGTTCGGACCGGGCCACCACGCCTTCTTCCGGTCCCCCGACGGCACGGAGGACTGGATCGTCTACCACGCCAAGTCCACCTCGGTGAACACCTACAGCAACCGCACCACGCGGGCGCAGAAGTTCACCTGGCGGGCCGACGGCAGCCCCGACTTCGGCCGGCCGCTCGCCACGGGCGCCACCCAGGACCTGCCCTCCGGCGACCCCGGGTCCGGCAACTACTGGATCAACGACGACGGGCGCTCCAGCGGCCCCGGCGGTGTCACCTACACCGGCGCCTGGAACTCCGGTTCGGGCTGCGCCACGCAGTGCTTCTGGAGCGACGACCACTGGAGCGACCGGGCGGGCGCCACGGCGACGTTCACCTTCACCGGCACCCGTATCGTCCTGCTGTCCGTCAAGGACACCGGCAACGGTTACGCGGCCATCAGCGTCGACGGCGGTCCCGAGCAGCGGGTGGACTTCCACAACTCCATCCGTGTCGGTGAGGCGGTGCAGTACACCAGCCCCCGGCTCGCCCAGGGCAGCCACACCCTGCGGGTCCGGGTGACGGGGGAGCACAACACCCAGTCCGGAGCCTCCTTCGTGAGCGTCGACCGTGCCGAGGTCTATGTGAACTGACGCGACCGGCCGGCGGTCGGGACCACCCGGCGCGCGACCTCCCGCACGCAACTCTGTCGCACCCCCTTGCGCGTTTCGAAAGTTTTGCTTGACTTTACGAAAGCGCCAACCGTCTCGGGCCGGTTGTGGGGGCCTCCCGGGGAGCCGCATGTCTCGACAACCTCCAAGGAGGAAGCGTGATCGGTACGTCGCAGAACAGAGGTCTGCTCGCCGTGGCACGCCCGACCGCCCTGCTGGCCGCCACCCTCGTGGTCGCCGTCCTCGCCTCCGCCCCGTCCGCGAGCGCCGCGACGACGCTCGGCGCGTCGGCGGCGGAGAAGGGGCGGTACTTCGGTACCGCCGTCGCCGCGAACCACCTCGGCGAATCGGGGTACGTGTCCACGCTGAACCAGGAGTTCAACAGCGTCACGCCCGAGAACGAGATGAAGTGGGACGCCCTCGAACCCTCCCGCAACTCGTTCAACTACGGTGCCGCCGACCAGATCGTCAGCCACGCGCAGGGCCGGGGCATGAAGATCCGGGGCCACACGCTGGTGTGGCACTCCCAGCTCCCCGGCTGGGTCGGCTCGCTGGCCGCCGCCGATCTGCGGACGGCGATGAACAACCACATCACACAGGTCGCCCAGCACTACAAGGGGAAGATCCACTCCTGGGACGTGGTGAACGAGGCCTTCCAGGACGGCAGTTCGGGCGCCCGGCGCAGCTCGCCGTTCCAGGACAAGCTCGGCAACGGGTTCATCGAGGAGGCGTTCCGCACCGCGAGGGCCGCCGACCCCGCCGCCAAGCTCTGTTACAACGACTACAACACCGACGGCCAGAACGCGAAGAGCAACGCCGTCTACGCCATGGTCAGCGACTTCAAGGCGCGCGGTGTGCCCATCGACTGCGTCGGCTTCCAGTCGCACTTCAACGCCCAGTCCCCGGTGCCCTCCGACTACCAGCAGAACCTCCAGCGCTTCGCCAACCTCGGCGTCGACGTGCAGATCACCGAGCTGGACATCGAGGGCTCCGGCACGGCCCAGGCGGACAGCTACCGGCGCGTCGTCCAGGCGTGCCTCGCCGTCTCGCGCTGCACCGGCATCACGGTGTGGGGCGTGACCGACAAGTACTCGTGGCGGGCGAGCGGTACGCCGCTGCTGTTCGACGGCAACTACGCCAAGAAGGCCGCGTACACCTCGGTGCTGACCGCGCTCGGCGGCTCCAGCAGCGGCGGCGGGGGCGGTGGCGGCGGGGGGCAGGCCTGCACCGCCACGTACTCCGAGACCCAGCGGTGGGGTGACCGCTTCAACGGCACGGTGACGGTGACGGCGGGGAGTTCGGCCATCACCGGCTGGACGGTGCCCGTCACCGTACGCGCGCCGCAGAAGGTCTCCACGACCTGGAACGGCAGCCCCGCCTGGGACAGCAGCGGGAACGTCATGACGATGAGGCCGAACGGCAACGGCACGCTGTCGGCCGGGGCGTCGACCAGCTTCGGCTTCACGGTCATGGCGAACGGGGAGTGGTCGGCTCCCACGGTCGGGGCCTGCACGGCCTCCTGACCCGCGCCGGGCCCGGTCCGGGCGGCGCGGGGGGGGGGGCCCCCCCCCCCCGCCCCCCCGCGCCCCCGGCCGGGCGCGGCCGCGCCCCGCCGCCCCGCGCCGCGCCCGAGCGCGGGG
>NZ_JBHZDA010000010.1:51714-59884 GCF_042755665.1 Streptomyces sp. NPDC059142 | reverse complement strand
GGGGTGGGTGAACCCCCCCCCCCGGCCCGTCCGTTCCCGGGGTCCTTCGCTCCGTCGGCCCGTCGGCCCGTCAGACCGCAGTACGGGCGGTACGGGCCGTGCGGGCGGTACGGCGCCGGCGGGCGGCGGCCCGGGCGCGCAGGGCCACCGCGACCAGGGCGCGTACGGGCGCGGGAGCGCGGCGTATGTGGAGCGCCGCACGCAGCGGCTCGTCCAGCAGCGAGGCGGCGACCGCGGGGGCGAGTCCGGCGAGCGGCCGGGGCAGCCGGGCGCCCAGCAACCCCTGGCTGGTGGCCTCCCAGAGCGCGGCGCCCTCGGCGCTCGGCGCGAAGTGCCGGCCCTCGAACGCGCGCATCCACCGCTCCACACCGGCCATCCCCGCGCCGTCCGTGGCGTCCGCGCCGTCTGCGCTCCGATCCCCCGTACCGTCGCCGGTGTCCCCGTCCCCGTCCCCGGAGAGGCCGAGCGCGTCGGACAGGCCGACATGGAAGGCGTACGCCGCCGCCCGTTCCTCGTCCGTCACCGCGCGGTGGCCGTGGTCGTCGACGAAGCGGAGCGGGCAGACGGTGAAGCAGGCCAGGACGTACCGCATCAACTCGGGGGTGATGTCGGGCCGGTCGTGGATCCGGTGCAGCACCTCGACGATCCGCCGGCCCTCCGCGCTCTCCACCCCCTGCCCGATCAGGGCGAACATGGCGACCCCCGTCGCCTTGGCCCGGCCGCGCGGCTCGTCGTACATCCGGCCCGTGGAGTGGAGGACCCGGGCGATGCCGGGGACGCCGAAGGTGCGGACGAAGCCCAGGGTGAGCCCCAGCTTGGACTCCTCGGGCATCGTCTCCAGCACGAGCCGCGCGAACGCGTCACCCGTACCGGGAGCGCCCCCCGGCGCCCGCGCCTCGTCCGCCCCGCCCGGCTCCCGCGTCCCGTGGTCCCGTGTCTCGTGGATCTCGGTCATCCTCACTCACTCCGTCGCCGTGGCGGCGGCCAGCGCCTCGCCGGTCAGGGGCGCGTACAGATGGCGGGCGACCCGTACGAGGTGCGCCCGCTCCTCGACCGGTTCCGCGTCCAGTCCGGGCAGCGGGATCTGGTCCTCGCGGGGGCGCGGCGGCGTCCCCGCGTTCAGCGCCTCGACGGCGCAGCGCAGCGCGGTGGCCACGATCAGGGCCGCCCGCTCCGCCTCGTCCAGACCGGCCCGCTCGGCGAGCGCGGTGGCGGCGGGGACGACGGAGGGCGTGACCCACGGGCGCAGCGTCAACTGGCCGTCGCGTATCTCCAGTCCGCGCCGCGCGGTGCGCCACTCCAGGTCGCGTACGGCCAGCCGCTCGGTCCACGCCGAGGGCGGCGCCTCCAGGGCGAGCCGCCGGTCCGCCCGGTAGACGAGGTCCCACAGCGGGCGCAGGGCCTGGTAGTCGCGGCGCCTGCGGATCCAGGCGGCGACGGCGGGACCGGCGAAGCCGTTGGTGATGAGGACGGCGCCGAGCGCGGCGAACGCGGGGCCGAGTGCGGTGCTCAGCCACTCCGTACCGGTGGTCCCGGCGGCGGCGGCGCCGATCGCGACGAGTTTGCTGACCCCGTATCCGCAGGCGACGAAGGCGCCCACGGCGAGCTGCCTGATCCCCCGCCGCAGCGGCCCGTCCGGCAGTCCGGCGGCGTGGCGGAGGCAGACGCGGCCGATGTCGATGAGCGCGAAGCCGAACAGGCCCTGGTAGAGCACGAGGAAGAGGGCGATGGACGGGATCGTCGCGAAGGTGGTGTCGAAGGTGAGCGGGGTCTCCGGGCGGGTGGGCCCGCCCGCGAAGAACAGCACGATCATCGCGGTGACCAGGACGGCGAAGGCGGTGAGGCGGACCCGGACCGGACGCCAGGTCTCCACGGCGGCCTCGTCCCACACCCGCGCCTCGACGCGGTCCTCCGGCGGGGTCCACATCCGCGCCAGCACCACGGCGGCGGCGGAGAACCCCATGATGCCGAGGTAGACGAAGAGGGTGGCCAGATTGGGACGGTGCGCGATCCGGTCGACCAGCCGGTAGACGACCGGCGCTGCGACGACGAACGCGGTCGCGGGGGAGGCGATCGACAGGGCGACGACGAGCAGTCCCGGGCTCGGGTCGCGGCGCCAGGCCCGTATCTTCAGGGCGGCGACGACCCAGGCCACCGTACCGATGCCGAGATAGACGGCGTTGAACGGCGCGTCAGGTATCTGCGGCGCCCCGAGCGCCGGGCCGGCCGCGGATATATGGGATATGTCAGCTATACCTGACATTCCGTCCCCGTATGTCAGACATGCTGTCCTTTGCGGTGTTCCATCGCCGGCGCGAGTTGGGACGTCGTCCCGGCGCCGGGGGCCAGTACGAGGGTACGCGTCAGCTCGGCGCCCAGGATCTCCGCCTCCTCCTCCGCCGCCTCGTCGTAGTGCGAGCGGCCGAGGACCAGCCTGACCAGGTCGGGGTCGAGGGTGGGCAGGTCCACCCCGGCGGTCTCCTCCTCGGCGGAGGGCGCCTCGGCGAGGTGGCCGCACAGCAGGTGCGCGAGTTCGTGGCAGATGATGTGGGCCTGGTGCAGGGACGAGGTCTCCTGCTCGAAGTGGACGAGGTCGGCCGCCGCGCGGCGCTCGACGAACCCGGAGGGCTCCCCCACCCGCATCCGGCGCGGGACCAGTTCGACGGGGCGGCCGGTCCGTTCGGCGACCGCCGCGCACAGCTCCTCGACGGTGCGGGTCCTCGGCAGGTCCAGCTCTCTGACCATGGCCCGCATGCGGCGGCGGGTGCGCCCCAGATCTCCCACGCTCTCCCCATCCGCCTCGGTGTCGGCGCCCGTTCCGGCAAGGCGCCAGTGTCCCAGAGGGGTACGCCCGCTGTCGGTCACTCCTCGGAACGATTGTCGGGACGGTCGTCGGAACGGCCCTCCGTGTGGCCGTGGGGCAGCCCTACCGCCTTGCGCAGTTGCTCCACCACGGTCAGCGCGGCGTCCTGCATCGCGGGGGGCAGTCCGGCCGCGCGCATCGCGATGCGTTCCACCCGGGCGTCCCGCAGCGCCTCGATCTTCCGCAGATCACGCTCGACGGCCTGGGCGGTGGCGGAGTCGCTGAAGTAGTCCAGCGGGACGCCGAAGAACTTGGCGATCTTCACCGCGTTCTCCAGGCTGGGTTTCTGGGTGCCCTTGCGGAGGTTACCGATGTACGTACCGCTCAGGCCCGTCCCCTCCGCGATCTCCGAGTCGCGCCAGGGGCGGCCCAGGTCCTTCGGGTATATCACCGAGATCACTCGCCGGAAGCGGGCCGCGAAGTCCATCGGCTCCGACGACGCCGTCTCCCCACCCTCGCCGGGACGGGGTGCCGACGCTTCTGAGTGTGGAGAATCGGTGGTGGCCATGGATCGGACTATAGAACTCTTCGGCCCCCGGCGGGGATGACGCCACTCGATCGATTTACACGATCGTTGTGAAAATTCGGGGCAAGTACCCCAGCGAGCACCGAACTCCCCGCTCCGTCTCACTCATTAATCCACGATAGTTGACTTCCGACCGAGTCACCTACAGGATCGACCTCGCCGGTACGAAGACAACGGCCCCGGGCCGCGAAAGCGCCGGGCGCCGCTGCCTCACGGGGGTGGGCAGCAGGCGCCCGGCGCAGGGCGGACTCCGGTGTGCGCGTCCTTGTCAGTGGCCGCCGTGACCCGGCTGGTGATGGTCGAAGACCAGCACCTCCCGGGGCATGACGGTGAACGGCCGCATCATGCCCATGTCCTCGTGCTCCAGCAGGTGGCAGTGGTACATGAAGCGGCCGTGCGCCCCGGTGAACTGGCCCATGACCTTGACCATTTCACCGCGCCGGACCTGGAACACGTCCTTCCAGCCCTGCTCGTTGTCCGGGACCGGGTTCGCGCCGGTGTACCGGATCGGCGAGGTGGTCGTGGCGCCCGCGGGGCTGAAGCCCGACACGTCGTACACCTCGCGCTCCAGCACCTGGAACTCGGTCAGATGGATGTGCATGGGGTGCGTGGGGCCACCGAGGTTGAGGAGGCTCCACAGCTCGTGGTCGCCGTGCGCGACCTTGAACCCGAGGGCGTCGTCGAAGGTCCTGGCGATCCGCCGGTAGATCCTCGGCACCGTCTCGCCCTCGCCGAGGAGCGCGATCACCCCGTCCTGCCCCGGCGCCGCCGACCCGTCGGTGACCTCGGCCATCTCCCAGATCTCCGGATGGCCCGCACCGCCCTTCGTACCGGGCGCGCTGAGCACGACCAGCCGGTGGCCGTGCGGGGTGTCATGGGTGAGCCGGCGGAACGACGAGGAGATGACCGACGGCAGGACGAACCGGTCCGCGACCGGCAGCGACCCCACCCGGAACTCCATGACCTGCGGGAAGAGCACGTCCCGCGCCGGGTCGGGCAGCCCCGCCGGCTGTCCGCCGACATTGACCAGCCGCACCTTCTTCCCGCGCAGCGCGCGGAAGTCGACCAGCAGGTCCATCCGCTCGGCGGGTGCGACGGAGAGCCCGCGCAGCGTCGTCTCGTCGTACTCCACCGAGACCGGCCGGGGCAGCAGCCCGCCGTCGGAACCGATCTGCCGGATCGCGCCGCGCACCGGCCGGTTCTCCTCGTCGACCAGCGCGAGGTTGTAGATCCGGGCGTTGGAGGCGTTGAGCAACCGGAAGCGGTACCAGCGCGGTTCCACGTCCAGGTACGGCCACACCACCCCGTTGACCAGGTTGTACGGTCCGGAGAACGGCAGGGTGACGTACCTGCCCGACTCGGCGTCCGGCGCGTCCGCCGCGCGGCGCACCTTGTGCAGCAACCGCCCGGTGGGCCGACCCCGTCCGTCCGTCTCGAAGTTACGGTCCGTCAGGATCAGCGGGACCTCGTACTTCCCGCTCGGCAGATGGAGCGCCGCCTCCTCCTCGTCGCGGATCAGATACATCCCGACGAGCCCGGCGAAGACGTTCCACCGGGTGATGTTCATGCCGTGGTCGTGGTACCAGAGCGTGGTGGCGGGCTGCTCGTTCGGATACTCGGAGAGCTGCGCGTCCTTGTACGCGACGGCGTTCTCCGCCCAGCCGTCGTTGCCGCCGCCGGTCTCGGCGCCGTGCAGATGGGTCACGGACCAGGCGGGGAGATCGGCGACCTCCTTGATCTCCACGAACCCCTCGCCCCGGCCCGGCGGCGCGTACGGCAGCGCCGAACCGCCGACGGCGGGCGCCTCCCCCGCCGCGACCGGGTACGGGGCGTTCTTGATGCGGTTGGTCCAGGCGATATGGACCCGCTGACCGCTGTTCACCTCGATCGTGGGACCGGGGAACTGCCCGTTGTAGGCGAAGACATGGGTCGGCGCCATCTGCGCGTGCAGCCGCACCCAGGTCGACTTCAGCTCGATCCGCTCGGTCCCGCTCCCCGGCCGGAGCGTCCGCGGCACGCGCAGCCGGTCCAGAAAGGGCGTGAGACCGCCCAACTGGACCGCGGCGGCCGTGGTGGCGGTGGATTCCGTGTCGGCGCCGTTTCCGGGCACGCCGATGATGGTCTCGGACAAGGTACGACCCCCCGTTGCTCTCCCCCGTGCCACCGGATGCTCCCGGCGGCACCTTCACGGGGTAGGACTCACCCCGATCCGTCCCGGTTGCCCGATTGCGAATGGTCCATAAAGGTTGCGTTCACTTTCGGACACTCTGATGGGGTGTGCGCACCTTCCGTACGGCCTGTCGGGTACGGGCGAGGGTGCGGGCGAGTCTCGGGCCCAGGTGGCGTTTGAGGGTGCGCAGGGCTGTCACGCGGGTCGCCGCGCGGTCCAGGCGGTAGTAGAGCGCGGGCGGGAGGTACGGGAGCAGCGGGGAGTGGCGCTGCCCCAGGAGGGCGAACATCTGGGCGGGTGGGAGGTGGATGTAGCGCGTCAGGTTCTCGTACCAGCGGGCGCTGTAGCGGGCCGCGCTCTGTACGGGGAGGAGCGCGGAGCGCCGCTCGCGCTCGTAGCGGGCGAGGGCGGACGGCAGTTCCGCGTGGTCGCGCAGCGCGCCCGCCAGGGCGATGGCGTCCTCCAGCGCGAGGGTGGTGCCCGCGCCGATGGAGTAGTGCGTGGTGTGCGCGGCGTCGCCCATCAGGACGAGGCGGCCGTGGGACCAGGCGCGGTGGGTGAGGGTGCGGAAGGTGAGCCACTGCGCCGGGCCGCCTTCGGAGTTCGCCCGGCCGATCAGGCTGTTCCCGTCCAGCGGTACGGCGAACAGCTTCTCCAGGAGGGCCAGGGTGCCGGCCTCGTCCGTCCGGTGCAGCCCGAGGCCCGTCCAGGTCGCCTCGGAGCACTCGACGATGCAGGTGCTGTGGCGCGCGCTGAACCCGTAGCCGTACGCCCAGATCCAGCCGTGCTCCGTCTCCGTGAAGGCGAAGGTGAAGGAGTCGAAGACCTTGGTGGTGCCGAGCCAGATGTACTTGTTCCGGCCGGCGGTGGCCTCCGTACCGAAGTGACCGGCGTACCGCTCGCGCAGGCCGCTGTTCACGCCGTCGCAGGCCACCACCAGGTCGGCGTCGGCCAGTTCCGGACCGTCGGGGCCGTCGGTGACCGCGTGTTCGTACACGACGCGCACGCCCAGCTCCCGGGCCCGCCCGGCGAGGATGTCCAGCAGTTCGCGGCGGCCGATGGCGAAGCCCTCGTCGCCGTGGTGGACGGTGGTCAGGTCGCCCACGTGCGCGACCCCGTCGTTCCAGCGGACCGAGCGCTCGCCGATCGTGCGGGCGGACTCGGGGTCGTGGGCGCGCAGCTTCTCGATGAGGTTGCCCCAGTAGGTCACCCCCCAGCCGTAGGTGGACCCGGCCGGGTTCCGTTCGTACACGGTGATCTCGTGGGACGGATCCTGCCGCTTCATCAGGATCGAGAAGTACAGTCCGGCGGGCCCGCCGCCGACACAGGCGACCTTCACAGCACACTCCCCATGACGACGCAGAGCGATCAATTGGCAGCGAAGAGTAACAGGGAGGTGCGGGCGGCGGCCGTCACATCCACAGGCGGGCCTTCATCAGGAGCTGCCCGTGGAGCAACGACAGGTCCGTACGGGTCAGGTCCCCGTCCCGCGTGGCGAGGTAGAAGGTGTTGATGGGCGGGAGTTCGGGCTCCAGCAGCTTGACGACCTCGCCGCGCACCAGCTCCTCGGCCGCGAGGTAGCTGGGGAGTACGGAGATACCGGCGGAGGACTTGACCGCGGCGAGCGCCCCGCGCAGATCCGGCACGACGAGGGAGGGCGTCGCGGTCGGCCGCAACCCGAAGACCGTGAGCCAGTAGCGGCGGATGATCGGCAGGGACTCGGCGTACGCGATCAGCGGGTACTTGGCGAGCACGGCGGGCCCCTCCTTCTCCGTGAGCCGGTCGGTGGGGATGTCCCTGGCCAGCTCCGGGGAGGCGAGGAGCACGAACTCCTCGTCCACCAGCGTCGTGGCGGTGATGCCGCGCAGCCGGGGCCGTACGGTCGACAGGACGAGGTCGAAGTCGCCGCTCATCAGCCGGCCCAGCAGGTCGTCCGCGAGACCGAAGCCGAAGGTGAGGCGCAGCCCGTCGGCGACGAGGTCGCTGACGGCCGGCAGGACGCGCGAGGTGATCAGCTCCACCGGCCCGCCCACGAAGAGCGGATGGCCGTCGGGGGCGCCGCCGAAGTGGCGCTCCACCACGGTGCCGAGCGCGTCGACCGGGCCCTGCACCTCGCGCAGCAGGGTCTCGGCGGCGGGGGTGGGGAGGGCGCCCTGCGGGATGCGTTCGAAGAGCGACTTGCCCAGCTCCCGTTCCAGATTGCGGATCTGGTGGGTCACGGTGGGCTGGGACAGTTCGAGCCGCTGGGCCGCCTTGGTGAAGGAGCCCAGGCGGTAGACGGTCACGAACGTCCGCAGCCAGCTCAGTTGTACCGCCATGGTCAAGGCCGTCCCCCTGTGCGCTCGCCCCGCGCGGTGCTCGGCGGGGTGGTGGTGGTACTCGTCGGTCGACAGAGCCGACACTCAGCGGGGTCGTCGGGGGCGGCCGGGTGTCCGATGTCCATGCTGCGCGCAATGTCGCGGTCGCGCAGTCCGGTCGGTGGAAAACACCCTTAAGGGCACGGCGAATACGTACGTATGGCCGCGGGGGGGGGGCGGGGGGCACAGAAAAAGGCCCCAACAAATGGCGTTTTATTAAAAAAAAAAAAACACCCACAAAACGAAAAAAAAAG